>CAYXEY010000054.1:0-15361 GCA_964464105.1 uncultured Planctomycetaceae bacterium | reverse complement strand
GGCACGGGCTACATTGCGGATTACACCGCCCGCGCGATCTACGTGGTGCCAGACATCGCGTCAAAGAATGGTGCCGTGACCCCCCCGCTCACCATTTTCGACGGGACCATCCCGCTGAAGGGCCCATGCCACCTGGCATTGGTTGAGCGCTAAGAGATCAACGCTCACGGATGCATCCCCGGCGCGAACCTCGCGTGGTCCTTGCAGCACTGAGAGGAAGTTCAGTCTCTCGATCCTCACAACACTCATCAGCGGCTTTTCACGCATGGCCGGTCGCACCTCTTCCTCCAAGGGTGCGACCGGCTCGTGTCGGGTCTGGCGAATTCGTGTGCGTCTGGACCGGGTCCGCGCGTAATGGAACGAGATTCTGTTTGTGGCCGCACAAGAGCCCCGCTGATTTTCGCACGTCTGACGAAAGACGCGATTCGGGCAATGCTGGCATGGCAAATGCCAGAGATAGCCTTAATTACGCTGAATGCGGCGTCTCCGGGAAGCGAGCCTGTGCGTGAAAACACTCAGCGATCGAGTTCCGGAACGATTCGAGGCAAGAGTACCGAGAAGGAGGAACTCCGATGAGAACTGCAACGATAGTGACGCTGTCATTGGGATTGACCCTCGCTTCTCGTGCAGTCGCGCAACCCGTAACAATTCACGAGATCGGACTTCTTCCCGGCGACGCCGGCATTGCGGCGGCCACGAACAGTCAGGTGGATCTGTCGATTGGCGCCGGCGGATCTCAGTTCCTCGCCGCATGGTCTGATTTTCGCGGTCGCAGCGCCGGCAATCAGACAATCCAAAGTGACTGTGATATTTTTGGCATCCGTCTTGATACAAACGGCGTTCCGATCGACGCGGCGCCGTTCCTCGTTGCAGGCGGCATGGGCTTCCAGCAACGCCCCAGGATCGCCTGGAACGGACAAAACTGGCTCGTGCTGTACGAGTCGCAAGACCCCGCGGCGGGCTACTACGACACTTTCATCCGGGCCGTGCGCGTCTCGGCGCAGGGGCAGACTCTCGATGAGATTCCGCTTTCCCTGCCACCGGAACTTTTTTCCCCCAGCACCATCGGCCTCACACTCTCGGGCCTGAATGGCGAGTGGCTCGTGGCGCGCTGCGTCTATCACAACGACGGTTATGGCACCTTTCTCGCGGGACAGCGCATCGCCGCTGACGGTCATCTCATCGACACCGCCCCGATCATGCTCAACGACTGGGTGTACGGAGCTCTTAAAGTTGCCGCCAACAACGGCGAATACATGGTGATCGGCCCGGATTGGAACAACTCCTCCACGCTCAAGGCGCGACGCATCAGCCCGACTCTTCTGCCGCTTGCGGCGTCTTTCAATCTCCCCAACGGCGCTCAGGGCGTCGGAACCAGCGGCACCGAGTTGTATGTCACCTGGATTGCCAATTTCACCGACCTGGTCGGTTCGCGCATGACCAACACCGGAACCCTGCTCAACCCCGCCGGCACCATGCTATTCCCAAATTTCTCCGGCGAGCTTGGCATTGCCCATGATGGACTCCAATGGTGGATATCCCGGTCCATTTCGAATATCGCCGCCCTCATCCGAGTCGATGCGTCCGGCACCCGGTTGGATCCCATCGGCGGGTTGCAGCTGCCCATTAATGTCACCGGCAGTGTCAACAGCCTTTACAGCACCCAGATCATTCCGCGCACGAGCGGGGGCGTGTTGTATGGGTGGACCGACTTTCGCGCCGCCCTCGGCAGCGACAGTAATGGGTTTGCGCTTCCCGTCAGCAGCGCCAACGCCGCCGGCATCGAGCAGTGCATCACCACCAGCACGCGAAATCAGCGCAACAGCGATATGGCCGAAGGTCCGGCCGGCAGCATGGCCATAGCCTATGTGAGCGAGGTGGCGAATGATGCGCGCGTGCTCGTTCAACTGTTGGACGTCACGGGCAACCCGCTGACCGCTCAGCCCATCGAAGTTGCGCAGGCCCCCAGCATCGGCGTCTGCGGCATCGCCTGGAACGGTGCGCTCTACATGATCGTTTGGAATCAGAGCGGAGCGGGCGTGTCGCCCACTGGAATTGTCGCACGGCGCATGAACGCTGACGGCTCATTCCTCGGCGCCACCTTTGCCGTCATGCCGGGCATGGCCCCGTCCATCGAAGCCCTGGGGGAAGACTTCTGCGTCGCCGGCACGCGGTACGCCACGTATCCTCAGTTTATAGACCTTTGGATGAATCGAATCGACGGACCGACCGGCACACCACTCGACGGACCCAATGGTATTGGCCTGGCCGGCGGATACTTCAGCGGGCTTACGCGCACGCGTACCGACGGCACGCAATGGCTTATCACTTCCCACTCGCAATGGTCGCACGACTCAAGTCAGGGTGACGCCGTGCTCGCCCGTGTTCCCGCGAGTGGAGCACCGACGCCCGGATTCAATCCGACGCCCGTGTCCGGCGGGTCCGGTGATCTGGATATCGCGTTCAGCGGGAGCAAGTATCTGCTGGCATGGCGCATGAACTCGCTGGCCAACGCGAATAACTACGTTGCAGGACGCATCATGAACCTCGACGGCACGTATGCCACGGGCATGTTTACCATTGCCGAGGCGGCGGGACGACAGTTGCGGCCAACGGTGGCTTGGGATGGAACGACGTTTGTCGTCGCCTGGGATGACCAGCGCAATCAGCGTTCGTTCTACGATGCGCGCACCGACATTTACGGCACTCGGGTCAGCGAGACCGGGACGGTTCTCGATCCGGGCGGATTTCCGATTCATGTCGGGCCGCAGGTCGCGTCCGCCGCGCTCCTGAGCAGGCCCAATGGCGTCAGTTACGTCGCTTCAACTCGGTTTGTGACCGTGCCGCCGTTTGATTCCTATCGAATCAACCTCACCCGGATCGGGGAAACGTCGCTCCTGGGGGACATCAATGGCGATGGCACTGTGAACACAGCCGACCTGTCGATCCTGGTGGCCGTGCTGCTGGGCAATGACATTAGCCCGGCACATGTGGCGGCGAGCGACGTGAATCAGGACGGCACGCACGATGGGCGTGATATACAGTCATTTGTCACTATACTCTTGCCCTAAATGGCAAATCAGCCTGCCATAAGGTCCGTGACGCGAGCGGGTTTGGGGGGGAGTGCGAGACCAGCTGACTCTGCGGCCACAGGTGCACGCGCGCGTCAGCGGAGCCGAGTTGATGCAGGAGTCTTATCTCCTGTTCAACTGTTCAACATATCATCTGCCTTATCCGCCTTCGGCGAATCGGGGCGACAGGACACCAGTCGAACTCTTTCTGCATTCCTGTGTTGCGATTGAGGTCCTGGGCCGAAACGCGGCGACATGTAAGGATTGAGCCGGCGCTTTGAAGCGGGCCTTGTCTATTCAGGCGATCAGGAACACTCGTGTACGAGCACCTCCGTGCGTGCCCCCCACCCCGAAAACGCCTCTGCCGGGCCCCGCAGAATCCAGTTTCTTATCAACGGCGTGCCCCAAAATAGAGGCGGTCAGTCTGGCCTGGATTGAGTTGTTGGATTTATCTGCCCCACCACATTTCGCCCGAACCCCGACATTCGCTAAAATAGACTTGCAAATGCCCGGGCAGGTGTCGGCTCCGCGTTCACGGAGAAAGGCGGGCGAGTCATCGCATCATCGCTGGTCGCGTGCCGGTTACAGGGCTGCTGTCAAATACTATCCGGATAAGGAGGGGCATCGCCGTGAGGAATGCGTTTCAATTCATCGGCATTCTGTTGTTCTGCGGCCTTTGCGGGTGCCCAACGGGTCCCTCGGGGCCGGGTGGATTGCCATTCGCCGGAAAGCCCGGCACTCCGGTCAGCGATGAGCAGCGGCAGGCCGTGATCGATTCAATTCCAACCATGCTGGCTGGCAAACGGGCTGACGATCCTGGCGCCGCTCGTGACGCGCTCATCGCCAAGTTTCAGCAAGACCCAACCATTGAAGAAGCCGGCATCAGTCAGGACGGCAGCGTGTGGGCCAGGTTCACGGACAATCGACTGCTGATTGTCGCGATGAACAATCCCACGCCCATCGCCGATGACGCCGTTCTGCCGACAGGCCCTTTTGACAAACTTCGAATCGAGGATGGCGCAGCGCCCGCAAAGGCGACGACCGCAATTGAGTCCACCGCAAAACCGTCGCGCAGCCACCTGGATCAAAAATACAGTCTCCCCAGCTCGACCGCTTTTCACATGCTCAATGGCTACGACGACGACTACAACGGCGTCGAAACGCACTTGTCCAATCTATCGGACTGGCTCGGGCAACGCGGGTACTCTGACCAGACCAGCGGTGGTCACGGCATGACGCTCAAGAAACTGAAGTCTGTCCAGAATGCCGGTCTGCTTTATGTCCACGCGCATGGCGGCGTCGGCTATTTACGCGAGGACGAGGCCGATCCCGACAGCGCGACTTACCCCGTCTATGGACTGGGTACACTCACTTTTCTCAATGACGACCACCGATCGACGGATGACAAGATACAAATAGACTATTATCTTAAGACGCGGCAGTTGGGATATCTGATCATGCCCAAGCTGGGCAGGGACAACATTGAAGACGTATTGAGATTCCGACCCATCGCCTCCACCGCCTATTTCATCACCAAGGACTTCGTTCTCAATCACATGTCCTTCGCGCCGGGCTCTTGGGTCTATGTTGACGCCTGCGGGAGCGCTGACGCCGGTTTTCGGGACGCCTTCCTGAAACAGGGCGCCGGCGTCGTGCTGGGCTGGAGTTCGGGCGTGCGTCATCTTGATGCGCAGGAGACTTCGGAATACCTGTTCAGCCGGCTGCTCGGAATCAACAGCCTCGGTAGCGCAAAGTTCGCCAAGGCCGAGTCTAAGCCGCAGCGGCCCTTCCCGCTGAGCGACATGTTGGATGACATCGACACGCGTCAACGCACCAATCCACCGGATGTCGCCGGCCTCAACACCTCCCTGCGGACCTCGTTCAGCCTGCAAAATGTGGGCGATCTGTCCACGCCCTATGGCATCGCCCACTTAAACATCGCCACAGCGGAAAACGTTCAGGACGCGATGCTCTTGCCGACCATTCAGCAACTGTTCATAGACGATTTTGAGAGTCCGAACCACAACAACGAGCCGAACATCTTGACTGTCGCGGGCGCCTTCGGCGTGGAGACGCCGCACGTCTATATTGGCGACCCCACCGCCGGCGGAACCGAATTGGTAATCATCGAGAACACGTCAGCGAGCATCGTCTGTCGAGTCTCCGGAACGGCTCACGGACCGGTCACGGTGCGTAACGGCTACTTTACCAGCCCGCCGCGAATGCTGACGATGTGGAGCGGATCCGCCGACGTGCTTAACGAAGACTCCAGCGGGAGAAGTCCGAAGGAAAGCCTGCAGATGATGGTTCGCTTCCGCGGCGATATACAATCCAAGCGCTATAGGCCGGGCGAAACTCCCACGTATTCCGCCATACCGACCTGCGATGCGATTCCCGATCAGGCCACCCTTCTGGTCGCCACGCGTTTCGGCACCGTGCCGTGTCTCCCGCCCAAGACCGGCGCAGGTCATACTTGGGAAACGACCGATGTGGGCAATCCGCCTGTGAAACGCGCCGGCGATTCGTCGGATGCCTTCATGTGGTTCATGAAGGGCGGCAGTGGCGTGGCGGTGAACGCCACCACCGGAGTAGTGACAGGATCCATTGCCTATGGCATCTTCAAGAAGGACGGCGTTCACGTCACTGGCAACTGCACGTTTGAACCCCCGGTTGATCGCTACGAGCACCTGAACATCACGGGCGGCGTCGATTTCACCCTAACTCCCAGCAGCTTTGATTATGATATCGATGAATGGAACCCGATTGATGCTGGAACGCTTCATTCGACCTCGCATGTAGTGTTGACGGCAAAATCGACGCCGAGCGACAGCGATTTGCGGTAGGCGATAGTCTTGAGTCTTGAGTCTTGAGAAAAAAACTCGGGACCAGAAGGTTCGAGCTTCCGGCCTGTCGGCGACGCGACTGCCCAAAACGAGAATCGTTTACGAATCGGGGCGAGAAGATTCGAACTTCCGACCTCTTGGTCCCGAACCAAGCGCTCTAACCAGGCTGAGCTACGCCCCGTGGGATCGGGAATTACAGGCTCGCCGCGACCGTTTGTCAACGTGCCGCCTGGGTCTGCCGGTCCGGAACCGCACTGACAGGCCTGAATCGCCGCAATGGGTCCCGTTGGAAGTCCCAATGCGGTGTGCTCAAACGACCGTCCGGTGCGACCTCGAACCACACGTCATTCGGTTTTGCGGACCTCCGCAGGATGTGCAACTGTTGCGCCGGCATGAAGCTCTGGGCCAAGAGAAACACCCGGCGGTGCGTGGCGGTGTGCCGCACCACGTCAACCACGATCTCGGCGTGGCCGGGTGCGCCGGGGTCGATGAATACGTCGCCGGGTTGGATGTCCGACGGATCGACGACCGCGACCAGTTCCTTCGCCAGCGACAAGGTGCCGGCATAGGTGAAGACTGTGTCGCAATAGGCGCGGAATGCGGCGTACGAGTTGTCGGGCCTCGCCTGCTTCGACCACGTGACCTTGCTGCCCTTCACGCTGGGTCGCAGACCGCGACGCCAGTCTGAATAGCGGGCCAGGTCGCCGCTGGTGAAACGAAAGGTGATCCGGTCTCGATCCCCAACCGCAAACAGATACTCCGCCCGCAATCGGATGACCGCGTCGGCGCATTGCTGCAAGTCGCGCCGGCCCACGTCGATGTCGATCACGGCAGCATGCGACTGCTGATCGGGCTTCGCACTGCCATTGTGAAGATGCACCACCCCCGTGCCTGGCAGCAAGGGCAGGCCGCGCAGCCATTCCCCGAAGCTGCCGGGCGGCATCGTCACGCGCTCGAATCCGCTCGGCGGCGCGAACCTCGTGCTGACCGTGTCACCAGACTGGGGCGCTGTATGCGGCCAGCAATAGCGCGCCGAATGTGGCCGCTGCTCAACAGACTTGACGGCGGAAACAAGAACGAAAGTCGAGACAAATGCGAAGCTGCCAATTCGTCGAATCATGTCGCGCTCTCCGTTGCGTCAGAGTCATACGGCCTCCCTGTTACAGAGGTTCAACCGACTATCCCCAAATTGCATTGAGCTTCCAGTGTTACAATCCATCCATGCCATTCGACGACCCCATCGACGAAACTAACACGGTGCCCGACAAGAGCGTCACCTGCCCGCGATGCCAATGCGAAAAGCAATACCTTGGCACCAAGCGGCTGCGCGAGGGCGCACAGCATGGCATCTTCGGCGACCTGGCCCAGATCTTCGTCAATCGCGAGAAGTTCGACGTGTACGCCTGCCCGAAATGCGGCAGCGTGGAGTTTTTCGTCGATGGTGTCGGTGAGAAGCACCGGCCGCAGTAATGCAATCATTTGCCGCGCATACGCGCTTTCGATTGAAACGCAATATCGAAGCGCGTGCTCAATCCGCGCAGCATGAATCGGGTGTGGTGCAGCAGGCGTCAGCATGTGGGATTGCGCGGTAGATCGAAAGCCCGCCCATCACGATCATGGCCACCGCGGCAAGCCGCAGCACTTTCGCCCGCGCCGCGATGCCCAGCGAATTGCCGCCGCAGCCGATGAGGATCATCGCCGGGGCCGTGCCCAGGCCGAAGGCGGCCATCAATGCCGCGCCTTCAAGCATGCCGCCGCGGGCCACGGCCAGTGCGAGAAATGTATACACCAGTCCGCATGGCAGAAACCCGTTGGCCAGTCCGGCGATGAAGCGACCGGATGCGCCCGGGGCACTGAGAAACTGGCTGAACAACCGCGACCAGAGCTGCGTCACCAGACCGATGCCGCGCGTCCGGCGTGGCAGCCAGCCGATCGCCGCCAGGCCGACACCGACCATGATCGCACCGGCAGCAATCGAAAAAATGCGCTGCGTGGTGATGAGCGCCCCATCGAACCGTGCGAGCGACTGACCGGCGAAGCCCCCGACCGTACCCAGAAACGCATATGTGAATACCCGCCCGGCCGAGTATGCAAGCTGCCGCCCGAGCAGCATGCGGCGCGTCGGCGCGCCTGCTCCGATGGCCACCGCAAAGCCGCCGCACATGCCGACGCAATGCGCCGAACTGAGCAGCGAGCCGGTCAACACCGCACCGAGTTCCATCATGGCGTCGCCCCCAGCGGTTCAATGGGTGCGCGTATCGGTGGCGCGGCAAGAACATTGGGATCACGTCGCGCACCTCTCATGTGCGATTCGCCATCGGCTCCGAGACGCAGCGAATTGCCGATCACGAACAGGCTGCTGAACACCATGGCCAGCGCCGCGACGACCGGACTGAGCCGCCCGGTGACGGCCAGGGCCAAACCGATACCGTTGTAAAAAAACACCCAGAAGAGATTCACGCGGATGGTCCGCACTGTGCGCCGTGCGAGCCGAATCAGCCACGGCAGGGCCGACAAATCGTTGCCCAGCAGACAGATCGCGGCGGCCTCGCGGGTCACATCGGCCCCGCAGCCCATGGCAATACCCACATCGGCCGCGGCCATGGCGGGCGCATCGTTCAAGCCGTCGCCGACCATGGCCACGAGTCGTTGCGGACTCGACGCGGCGGCGACGCGACCCACCTTGTCAGCCGGAAGCAGACCCGCGAAGGTCTCGACGCCCAGCTCCATCGCCAGCGCCTTCCCACGGGCCGGATGATCCCCGGTGAGGATGGCGACGTCGCAGTCAATATCAAGCATATCCCTCAATGTCGATTTCGATTCCGGCCGCAACGACTCGGTCAGCGTAAAGACGCCGGTCACCCGTCCGCCCCATCCAATGCAAACGATACTGCGGCCCAGCGCAACGGCCGCGTCGATGGCGGCTTGAATCGGAGCACTCAGCGTGCATTCCGCCTCCTGCATCATGGCAACGTTGCCCAGTCGAACGAGGCCTTGGCCTCCGGCGGCGACCAATCCGCGCCCCGGCACCGTGGTCACATCACTCAGGTGCGCCGGCGCGGTGCCGCGAAATTCAGCATGATCCAGCAGCCCGCGTGAAACCGAATGCCGCGACGAACGCGCCAGTCCGGCCGCCATCGCCATGACAGTCGATTCCGCGACATCGACCGCTGTCGTAATCGACTCCACCCGGGGCGCGCTGGTCGTCAGCGTGCCGGTCTTGTCAAAAAAGACCGTGCCCACCCTTGCGAGTTCCTCGATGGCGGCGCCCGATCGGAACATCGCGCCGCGTGCCGCCGCGCGACCGAGCGCCATCCACACGGCCATCGGCGTGGCAATTCCGAGGCCGCACGGACAGGCGATGAGCAGCACCGACAGGGCTGACATGATGGCCTCGTTCACGCCGCCGCGCATCCATCCGCCGATGCCGCCGATCAATGCAAGCACCAGCGTGAAGGGCAGAAAGTACGTCGCCGCGCGATCGGCAAGCCGCTCGTAGCGTCCCCGCGCGGCCCGGGCCGCTTCCAATAGCGCGACGAGCCGTCCGAGTGTCGTCTCCGCGCCGACGCTGGTCGCGCGAATGGCCAGCTCGCCGTCGACATTCAACGTGCCGGCGCGCACGAAATCGCCGGGCTGTCGCACGACCGCGATGCTCTCGCCCGTGACGAGCTGTTCATCGACGTGGGAGCGGCCCGAGGTGACCACGCCATCCGCGGAAATTCGATCGCCGGGGCAAAAAAGTAGAATGTCCCCAATTTGAAGGTCGCTCAGGGGAAGGGTTGTCTCGCCATCGCCTCGCCGGACACGCACCGTGTCGGGCAGGAGGGATTCCAGCGACTTGATCCGCTCGGTGGCGTGAAGCTTGCCCACCGCCTCGAACCAGCGGCCCAGGGTCACCAGCACGAGGATCATGCAGGCCGTTTCGAAGTATGTCGCGCCGGACCCGCGCAGCGTCGCGACATACGAATAGACATAGGCGGAAATCACACCCAGCACCACCAGCGCGTCTGTAGAGACTATGCCACTGCGCCACTGTGCCCGTGCAGCACTCAGGATCGGCAAACCGAGCAGAAAGAGGACCGGCGTCGATAAGAGCAGCGATGCGTATCGCAGAATGGCCGCAATGTCCGTCGAGGCGGCGTGCGCGGTCGCCTCGCCCTCGTAGACCTCGCGGCCGTAGAGGTAGATGCTGCACATCATCACGCACATGGTCAGAAACGCAGCCAGTCCCAGCCGGGTGAGCATCCACACCGCCTGTCCACGCTCGCCGCTTGAGCGTACGACGCTCGCGGCGAATTCGCAGCCGAAGCAGCAGTAAACGGGTGAATCGGAGGATGCAGCGTGACGCGAAACGCGCACCGGCAAATGGCAGTAATCGCAGTGCGAAATCGCCGGCGCATTACTCATAGTACGTCTTCGCCATTGGAATCGCGTACTTGATGACGTACCAGATCGCGCCCACCCAGAAACCGACCCAGATCATTCGCACATACCAGGGGATGCGATGGGTCGTATAGGTGTGGTAACGGCCTTCTTCCTGCGGTGTGGCGCGATCGGTTGTATTCGTGGGCATGACTTACTCGCTCCAGGGCCGGCCGTCGCGGGCATCCAGTTCCTGCTCGCGCTCCAGCATGTCGAATTTCGGCCCCTCGACATCGCGGAACATGCCGTGAAGCGTGGCCCAGACCAGCATGCAGGCCATGCCCGCTGCGACGAAGAGATAATTCGACACCGGCACCAGCGTGAAATCCACGCCGCGATCGATTGACAGGGCGCGGATGAACTGCACGAGCTTTTCGATAAAGCCATACGCCCCGGGAATGAGAATCAATCCCGCTATCAACAGAAGCACGGTTCTTTTTTTACGGCTGTCGCGAACGCGAATCATGGCGCGCCTCCCGTGTTCGGTACAGCGGTTTCGTCATTTGCGGCTTCGCTCACCGCCGCCTGCGGCGGCTGCGGTCCCTCATTCCGCCAGTACGGATACTCCTTGTGCCAGCTTCCCAGCCATTGCACGTAGGCGATCACGGCCATGCCCTTCTTATTGGGATATCCATCCTTGTCATAAAACCACGGATACGAGGGCATGACCGACACCGGCACCACGCTGGTCGGCTTGTAGAAGTGGGCCAGGTGCCAGTCGTTGGACTTGCGGCCGCCCTCACGGATGAGATCGGGGCCGACGCGCCGCGTGCCGAAGAGAACCGGCCGCTGCAACACGTTCTGATACTCCGCGGCATAGGAGCGCGGCCCCCAGCGCACGTCCTCATTCGAGACGGGGCGAATCTGCTGACTATGGCAATGCCAGCAGGCCTCGCCGACGTAAGTGTCGTGGCCCAGTTGCAGGGCCTCGGCAAATGAACTCGTGCTGACCTTGCCGTAATGCCGCTTGAACTGATCCGGGAACTTCTCCGCCAGCTCGACGAATTCGGGCACGATGCCCTGCTCGGCAAGCTGCTGCGTGGTGTGCTCCGGCTCGCCGTGGAAAATCAGAATGGGCACCAGCCCCATCACCACGAAGGCGAGGATGAAGAAGGCCACGCCGGCAATCAGAAATACACCTGACTTCGTTTCAAACATGCACGCACATTCCCGTCATTGTGTCACAGTCAACGTCCGCTTCAGGCAACCGCCGGCTCCATGGCCGGACCGGGGACCGGCGCAGGCGAGGGCGCGGGCGACGGCGCGAGGCCGCGCATGTGCCGCCAGGTCATCCAGATATTTGCAAAGAAGAAGCACTGTCCGATCACGATCATGGCGCCCATGAAGGCGCGGAGCATCCAGAACGGCCGTGACGCGGTGATCGACGTCTCCCACGGCGCCAGATCGCGCCACGAGAATCCCTGAATCAGGCCGGCAATGGTCAGGTCCACGAACATGACGAGCATGCCGAGGCCGGTGAGCCAGAAATGCCAGTGATTCCAGCGCGGACGATACCAGTCTGCCGCCCCCATCACCCGCGGCAGCAAATAAGTCATGAATCCCAGGATCCAGAATCCGAACACCCCGAACATGACCAGGTGCGCGTGGCCCACGACCCAGTCGGTGAAGTGAATGATCTTCTGGAACGTCAGGGTCACCTGGAACGAACATTGCAGACAGGTCGTGAAATAGAACACCATGCCGATGTAAAACCATCGAATCGGCAGCGACGTGCGCAGTGCATCGCCGCGTCCAATAATGGTGGCAAAAAAGTTGATGACCACCGTCGTGACCACCAGCTCCACCGCGATGGTCGAAATCACCGCGCCATACTGGAGGAACATGGGGATCGGGCTGTAGAGACAATGGTGGATGCCGTTGAGCGGATAAAAGAACGCCAGCCCCCAGAAGCCGACCAGCGAGAGTCCGTGACTCCACACCGGCTTCTTGAGAATGATCGGCACGAAGTAGTACATCAGGCCCCAGCCCAGCGGCGTGACGAAAAGGCCGACCAGATCGTGAATGAACAAGCCGCCAATGGCCCCGGCTGCCGAGCCGCCGATGAAATACTCCGGCAGAAAGTTGCCCATGGCATAAACCAGCGGCGTCCAGATGAACGCGGCGATGAAGTACCACAGGGTGACATACATCGGCCCGGTGGTCTTCAGGATCGGGGCGAGGAAGTTGACGCCGACGAGGATCAGACCCAGTTGCGCGACCGGGTCAATCCAGACCGGCGTCTCACCCCATTCCAACGCCTGGGCCTGGCCGGCGAGAATGCCCACCACGGTGGACAGCACGATCGCCTGCCAGGCGACGAAGATGAACCACGACAGCTTGACGGAAAAGACCGGGCGAAGCGTCAATCTCGGCACGGCCCAGTGCAGCGCCCCGAGAAACGCGTTGGCAATGAATCCGTAGGCCACGCCCTGGGTGTGCACCATGCGCCAGCGGCCGGGCGACCAGAATTCGCTCTCGGCAAATGGATACAGATTGAGAAATTGCAGCGAGAACAACAGGCCCGCCAGCATCGCGATCAATACGTACGACAGCGACGCCACGAAATACAGCAGCACCAGCTTCTCGTTGACCAGCGCCGACGATGCGGCCGGGGAGAGCGACGGGGGCGGCAATGCGGCTTCTCGACTCGGTGTGGGCATGGACGGCATCCTGTCCTTACGACTGTTCGTCAGAATTCAAAATTCGCCGGCGTGTCTGAATCGGGCTGCGATGTCGGCGCGGGCGCGGCGGATTTCGGCGGCTCGCCATGGAGATAAATCTCACGCTTGCGGTCGCGCACCGTGACGTCGTCCTTTAACTTGACCGGACGTTGTTCAATCAGACTTTTGACGTAATAGGCAATGGCCCACAGATCCTCGCTTTGAATCACAGGCGCATCGCTCTCATTGGCGGCGGCCATGTGCATGGCGTCGACCCAGGTCGGCATCGCTGTGCCGGTGATGCCCGCGGCAATCGAGCGATACAGATCCTTCACGCTCATGCCGGCGCGGACGTAATCGCGTTTGAAATCGGGCGGGAAGATGAGTTCGCCCTGCGTGTTCTCCTTGCCCACGGCCTCATTGAAGTGATCGCGAAACGTCTCGTATGTGCCCGCACCGATCGAGCTGCGATACTCGTTGATCTTCGCGGGCTCGACGTACGACGGATGACAATTCCAGCAGGCCGCGAAACCGTGATAGACCTTTTCGCCTCGCGCGATCGCAGGCGCCAGATCGGACTCGCCCAGATACGGATCGTCGATAAACGGGATCGGTTGGGCCGGCTGCCGCTCACGCCATTTCGGCGAGAAGGACTTTACATACGCGACGAGTCCATCGACGGTGTTTTCACTCAGCAACTCGAACGGCGGCATGGCGCTGCCGCGCAGGCCGTTGCGGATGGTGCGCCGCAGATCGTCATCCGTCGGAAGCAAACCCGATCGCGTCGAGCTGAACTTGTATTCCGCGAGAACGAAGTTGCGCGGCTTGGGATGGAAGAACTTCGCGGCCTCGCCGTTGCCGTCGCCATTCTCGCCATGGCAGCCGATGCAATAAATGCGATACGCCGACCGCCCCTGTTCAACCAATGCCACCGAGGCAGGCCGCGCGGCGCCGACGTCTTTCGGCCGGGCATACTCGCCATCATCGTTGGCCTTGTCGCAACCGGTGATTGCGAAATTCAGCAGTACGCAGCCGACAATTGTCAGCCTTGCAAAACGCATCATGGGGCAGCGTTCTCCGCGCGCGTCGGCGGGGTGAATCGCCCCCACTGTCCGGCGAGCATCATGGTCCAGCCGAACACCAGGTGCGTGGTGAGGGCGACGAAAATCGGCACGCGTTCGACAATCCAGTTTCCACCAATCAGCATGGGCTGCAGCCATGCAAGCACGCCGTAGAAATTGATCAGCCACACGCCAAGCCCCAGCACCGATGCCACGAGAAAGCGAACGCCGAACGAGTCCCTTGCGAAATAGCGCGTCAGGACCATGTGAAAGGGAATGCCGCCGATGATGCCGGTCGCGAGGTAAAGACAGCAGCCCGCGGCAAGGGCGAAGCCGTTTTGTACCGAATCGTATGAAAGGGCCCGTTCACCCATGGGAAAGGTGAGATAGACGCGGATGATCTCCAGTGGGTGCTTGCCCAGAAGGGTCGCGCCAACCACGTTGTAGAGCAGGCTCGCGGAGGCCGCGACCAGCCCCAGTACCATGCCGGCCAGCAGGTGATAGGTGGTGTAGTAGCCGCGCGGCGCCCACGCGGTCTGGCTGGGCGGCGCGGCGATTTCGCTCTCAAGCACCGCGACGCGAGCCTTCAGCTCGTCCAGCTCCGACAGTTGCGACTCAACCTGTTTGGAATCCATATGCGAGGCCGCGCCGACCCAGAATGCACCGCAATCTCAGCCTTGAGGGCATTCGCCTGCTCAAAGCGCCACGACTCAGTAGCCGCATGGCAATCGCCGTGCCACCGGTTAGCGGGGTTTGACGCACCTTATTCGATGGCAATTGCGCGATTTCGCGCCGAACGGTGCGGACTTATCCGCAGGTTCGGATGTATCAAAGGGGCAGAACAGCAGCCCGTCGCGCTCGGGCAGACGTTGTGTAGACACGATTGCCGTCTTCACGCGCTACGTTGGCATGGTTCGTGAACATGGAATAGCCTGGGGCGAATGGCAGGAATCGGCGGATTGGCACACCATGCAGCTCAACATGAAACATGACGACGCGGGCGGCGTGACGCCGGCAGCCGCCCCTCCACCGAGATCCCACGGGGCCGGAATGCCACCTCAAATATCCGGCACCAGCCGCGCCCCCACCGCACAAAAGCGCGGCCTGTCAAACAATGCCATCAACTTCATCGTCGATGCCATCTTGCTGCTGGCATTCATGGTCGTTCTGACCCTCACCGCGATCGTGCAGTTCGTATTGCGCGGCACTCCCACCGCCGGCCGGACTCTCTGGTCGCTCGATCGCGCGGCCTGGCAATCGGTGCAGTCGGCTGCGATTGCCGCGTTCGCCTTGGTGGTGCTGCT
>CAYXEY010000053.1:0-15716 GCA_964464105.1 uncultured Planctomycetaceae bacterium | reverse complement strand
GAGGCTTTTGCGGGCGAGCAGCCACGATGCGAATGCGGACACAAGCAGCACGATGGGGATCACGATCAGGAAGTTGTCACGAAACCCTCTCATCGATATTTCAATTCCCGCCATCGGCAATGCGACTTGAATGAAAAATGGCACGCACTTTCGCTGCTCCGGGTCTTTCAAACCCTTGGGGTCGACGTAGAGCGTGAGAAGTCGCAGACCATGACCGTCGGGAACGATGGCGTTCACGTTTTCACCGACAATCGTCTCAATGTATCGATACGAATTGCCCCGCACCGCCGCGGCCGGCGGCGACAATGGAAGTTCATAATGGAGCCTGACCGGCGGCGGCACAGGCTGCGTCGTCGACGGAAGACCGGGAGTCGAGCCTGGGTCAGCGGGCTGCTCGGATTCTGCAGCGGCCGTTGGATCGACCGGGCCTGCAATGTCCGGCCCGATCGGCGCAGTCGTCACGGGCAGAGTCGTTGGAATCGGAGCGACGGGCGCAGGCAATTGCCCCCCGCTTTGCAGCGTCTTTGATCGGAAGATGATGTTTTGCCCCGTTTCGTTTCGAAACTGAATGTAAAAATTCGAAAACCGCTCGGGATCGATTGACGGCCGCCATGACTTCGCCCGCCCAATGCCAAGGCCCAGGTCTTCCTCCGCCCTGAATACGTCAATAATCGTGTCGGCCCGCGAGTTGAGACGATCGTCTAACGCAGTGATCATGCCGTGGCGCTGAAGATTCAGGAACAGCACGCACGTGACCACGATCAGGGCCGCGAATACAACCGTATTAAAGAAGGTGAGTTTGAAGCGGAGTGTCCGAACGAATCGCGGAATCATGGCACACCGTTCATTCGCCGGGCCGATCGGCCGAGAGGATGTAGCCCGCGCCGATGACGGTGTGAATGATCGCCTCGCCGCCGGTCACGTCAAGCTTGCGGCGCAGGGTGCTGACATAAACGTCGATGACGTTGCTTTCGGGATCGAAGTTCATGTCCCAGACGTGCTCGCCGATGCTGATGCGCGACAGCACTTTCTCGGGATTGCGCAGAAAGAACTCCAGAAGCGCAAATTCCTTGGTGGTGAGCTTGATCCGCTTGCCGGCGCGCGTGACCTTGCGGGCCAGCAGGTCCATCTCCACGTCGGCGAAGCGCAGCTGTGCCGCCTCGGCGGCTTGTCCGCGCCGCATCAAGGCTCGCACGCGCGCAACCAGCTCGGCGAACTCGAATGGCTTGGTGAGATAGTCGTCGGCCCCGGCGTCGAGTCCCGAGACCTTGTCGCCGGTCGCGGAGAGCGCGGTCAGCATGAGGATCGGCGTCTTGACGCCGCGGCGACGAAGGTTGCGACACACCTGAATGCCATCCACGTCGGGCAGCATGACATCGAGAATGATGAGGTCGTACGTCTTGGTCGCGCCCAGCTCCTCGCCGTCGCGGCCCAGCTCCGCCCCATCGACGGCGTGGCCCTGCTCGGTGAAGCCCTGGCGGATGAAGCCGGCCATCTTCGGGTTGTCTTCAATCAGAAGCAGACGCATGTCGTTTATTCCGGTGTTCCGCCATCAATTTCGCATCTTCGTCGGATATGTGAATGCGCCGGGAAATGACGTCCGGCAGGTGGCGCTTGCACCATTCCTTCAGGCGGATCAGCAGTCGCCTGGCCCAGGGAAACTCAGTTGCCAGAATGGCGATTCCCATGGCGATGACGACGGATCCCGGCCCCGGTATGCCCGGGATGGACAAAGTCAATCCCAATACGATAACCGCGGTGCCGGCTACGAAAATCCAGATTCGGCGAATCGTCCTGGTCATGGAGCGCTATCCGGCCAGCGGTGGCGGTTGCTGACGGCGACTGGCGAGCAGCGATGCAAGCACGCCGACCAGCAGGATGCCGGCGATGATCCCCAGGGAGAACAACGGGTCCACGGCAAATTCGGGGTCGACGTGCGACTTGTAGTAATGCGCCACGATCATCTTGCCGCCGATGTAAGCCAGCAGGAACACCAGGCTGGTCTTTAAATAGCGGAACTTGTCCATCAAATCGGCCAGGGCAAAGTAGAGGCTGCGCAATCCCAGAATCGCGAAGACGTTGGACGTGAAGACGATAAACGGATCCTTGGTGACTGCGAAGATTGCGGGAATCGAGTCCACCGCGAATAGCACGTCCGTGCTCTCCACCACCAGCAGCACCAGAAACAACGGCGTGATCGCGCGGCGGCCATCGATGCGGGTGATGAATTTCTGCCCTTCAAAACTGGTGGTCACCGGGAACATTCGACGCGCGAGCCTCACCAAGGGGTTCTTGTCGGGATCGACTTCGGCGTTGGCGGCCACCATCATTTTCGCCGCGGAGAAGATGAGCAGTCCGCCGAAGACGTAGTTCATCCACGAAAACTTCTGCAACAGCGTCGCACCGGCCGCGATCATGAGTCCGCGCATGATCAGCGCTCCCAGCACGCCCCAGAACAGCACGCGATGCTGATACTGCAACGGCACCGAGAAATACGAAAAGATGATCGCGATGACAAAGATGTTATCCAGGCTGAGCGACTTTTCGATCAGGTAGCCAAGGAAAAAGACAAATGCCGCATCACGGCCGCTTGTCGGCGGGACGATGTTGGCGCCGATGCCGAACCAGTGATGTTCATACATGAAGTAAACGACGACGTTAAACACCAGGGCAAGGGCGATGTAAAACACCGTCCAAAGAAGGGCTTCCCGTACATGAATGACGTGGGCCTTGCGGTTCAGCACGCCCAGATCGAGGGCAAGCAGGAACAGTATGACTGCAACGAAGCCGATCCAGAGCCAGATTTGCATATTGGTGTTGACCCAGTGCCGCGCCCATCCTGCGACTTCAAGTATAGCAGCCTGAACTCACGCCTGAGGTGGGGTCGGCGGACGCAGATCGATTTCGGCAGAAACCGAGCGAATGTGAAGGTCTCGCTGTGGAAATGGAATTTCCAACCGGGCCTGCGCAAAGCTCGCCGCAATTCGCTTGTTTACCTCATGCTGCAATCGCATCCGGGCGTCGAGCGTCTTGACGTAGATGCGAAGCTCGAAATTCAAACTGCTGTCGCCGAAGCCAATGAATAATACGACAGGCGCCGGATCTTCGGTGATGTCCGGGAGCCCCTTGATTGTGTCAAGCAAGACGGCCTCCACTTTCGCCGGATCAGTGCCGTAGGCAACGCCTACGGGAAAGACCAGACGCGTGATGGCATCGGTCAAGGTCCAATTCAGAATCCGACCGGTAACGAAGTCTTTGTTGGGGATGATCAGCTCCTTGCGGTCCGGGTCAAGCAAGGTCGTAGCGCGAATTCGAATCTTGGACACCATGCCCGTCTGGTCCCCCACAGTCACGATATCTCCCGGGCGAATCGGCTGTTCGAAGAGAATGATCAAACCCGATACGAAATTGGCGAAGATCTCCTGCAGACCGAAGCCGAGTCCGACTGTGATGGCCGCGGCCAGCCATTGTACCTGCGACCACCCGACGCCGATCGCACCGAAGGCCACAACGACGCCGATCAGGGCCAAAACATAGCGCGAGACCGTCGTAATCGCATATCGGCCGGCATTGGTCAACGGGAGCTTCTGTAGAATCGTTACTTCGAGAAGTCCTGGAAAGTTTCGGCTGAGCACAAAGGCAATTACCGAGACGATCAGCGCGACACCAACGTTCGACAGTGTGACGCTCTCGACCTTGGTGCGTTCGACCGTGGCCCCGTCGGCGGCGATTTCCATGACCTGCCGCGTCTGCGACCACAACTCAATGCGATTAAGGAACTTGAAGGCCGGCAGGATGTCCACCCAGATTGCATAGGAGCCCAGCACCAGCAGTGCGAGCATCAGCCCGGTGAGCAGGCTTCGAGTCTGCGTATGCACCGCGGCCAGATCGACGGTCTTGTCGATCACAATTGGCGGCGGCGGCGCATCCGAAGGCGAGGCCGGCGCCTCCATGGCCTTGGCCTGCTCGGCTTCGCGCTTATGCCGAATCTGCTCGATGGCGATTCGTCGCTGTGCGACCAGCAAATAGCGAACCAACAAGCCGTTTGCGAACACCAGCGCCAGGATGAGCCACAGCGTCAGCATCATCCGCGTTTCAATCTGCAGCGCCGTGTAGTGGTAGCCCAGGCATGCGGCTATGGCAAGAACGATGGGCGTGCCAAAGCCGACCGGATACCAGATCCACTTCAGGTCGTCGATCCAGCCGTTCTTATGGCGTTCGAGGTAACCCGCAAGCAGGCCGCCCCGCGGTCTCAGGATGCGCCATAGCATCACCGACAGGATGATCATTGCGATAATGAATGCGCCGCGGCCGACGAGGTCGCGCCACGCGTTGTCCGGCGTTCCTTCGCAGGCCCAGATGATCAGCCCCGCCGGAACCACGACTGGCACGGCCCAGGTGAGGTTGCGGCGCAGGATGCGAATGCCCTCGGCCCGCCAGCGGAAGTGGGCCGATGCCAGGCCCCGCCTGCGGCAGACCTGCCGGGCCACCGAGAGCAGCAGAACCATTACGGAGATGCGCTTGAGCGCTCCTGCGATGGATTCGATGAAATCGTAAAAATCCGCGGAAGACAGCGCGGTCCCAACCGGACCAGCCTGCATCGATCTGTCCAGTCTCCAGGCAATGAAGTAAATGATGGTTGGCCAGAGCGCCGACAGAAAAAGGGTGATGATCAGCGCCCAAATCGTGAGTCGAAACCGGTCTTCATAGACTCGCGTCGTTCGGTCGGCGAGGTCCGCAAAAGCGGTGTTGAGCCGCCGCCGGGGAAGAATCATGAGGAGCACGATGACAACTGCGAGGCCGTAAGTGACGGGGTCGCGGCGCACGTCCTCTGATAGCGTCTTGATCAGGGTCGACCAGCCAGCGGCTATCTGACCGACCCAATCTTCGGGTAGGCGGGCGGTATGGATGAGACCGGTGCTGCGAATCCAAAGCACGTTTTCGTCGATGAACTGGGTGATGCCCTCGACGACGGCGGCGAGTTCGCCCTCGGCCCTGTTCAGTGCAGCGAGGTCTGTACTGTGTTTCTGATAAGTAATCCCCAGCGCCTGATTGAAATCCCGCTGATTGGTCAGCATCTCCCTGATGCGGTGTTCAAGATCGGCACGTTTCGGCTCAGCGTCGGCACCTGGTATCTCTGAGAGCTTCCGTTTAACCGCCACCTCGATATCAGACAAGGAGTCCTGCTCGGGCTCCAGGTTGATCTCGGCCAGCTTGGTTCGGGCGATCTCGCTCTTGCGCGCGGCAATGCGCCTATTGTATTGACGCACGTCTGGCAGGCGGGCCTTCTCGCGACGAAGCAGAAGCCCGATTTCGTCGGTCAATCCAATGGTGGCGACCTGATCCTTGATGTCCTGGTAGCGCTTCTTGTGATCCGACGTGGCGTCGATCACTGTCTGGATTTCACGGCTCAATCGACCACCGGCTTCGGTCAGCCGGATTCGCTCTTCGGACAACTTCAGATTGCGCTCCGCAAGTTCACGGATGACCGCTGGAGCGGTTTGCAACTCGCGTCGCGCAAGCTCCTGCTGAGCCTCGGCATCGGCTTTCCGTTGAGCCGCTACGGCGCGCCTGACTCGATTGAAGGCCTTAATGGCCAGGCGCATGTCGATTCGCGCCAGATCGCGCGACACGCTCAGCAATTCGCGGCGCGCCTCATAGCTGCGGGCCTCCGTCTCATACAGACGGATTTCTGCCTCAATGGCCCTTTTTCTCGCAAGCTGCGCCGTCCGCTGTGCCAGCGTCACCTCGGTGGGAGAATCAACCGGAGCATCCAGCTCCGTGGCGGTCGCATCCAGCTGTTTTCGCAGATTTGAAATGAGGTCCGGAATGGCGGCCAAGCGATCCGCTCGTGCCTTCGCCTCGTCCAGAAACCCCGTGAAGACTTGAGCCGTTGCGCTCTTCTCGGTTTCTGCGGTCGCAAATTGCTGTTCCAGCAAATGGAGGGTTTTGCCGGTCAGGTCGCCGACAGGCTGGGACGTGGCCTCAGCGTCGATCGGAACCGGTTGACTCGCAGGCGCGCTGGCGGGGCCGGAAGTCGCTGCCGTTGTCGGCTGAGTCGTCGTACGTTCCGCGAGGCGCTGCTTGAGTGCATCGAGTTGCGCTGGCGCGTCGAGGCGGGCCTTCTCAAACTCGGCGGCTTTGGCTTCAAACGTGCGCGCGGCCTGCAGCTGGGCCCGCGCGGTCTTGTACAACTCGAGCAGCTTCGCTCGGCCGGCATCATCCATGCCGGTCGCGGACTCAATCTGTTTGATTCGCGCGGTCATGGCGTCGACAGTGAGCGTGTCGCCGGAATCGACCGGTTGCGAGGCTGCGGGCTGTGATGCGGGTTGAGAAGTTTGATTCTGCGCGATCAGAACGGCGGGCGTCAGTGCGAGTATCACGCACAATATTATTTCATTTGTAATAATACGGAAGGCGGGCGCATTGCGGCGGCTCGCTCCCGGCATCGCGGCGTAAAGCGATCGTCGATCCCGATCCATCGGATTTCGAAGGGTCGCACTCAGCATATCGCCGCTCAGGTTCCGCCGTCCTCGCTGTCTGACTCCGAATCACCACTGGGCGCCGACGTGCTGCCCGGCGAACTCGGCGACAGGGCCGGCGGGAATGGGAATGTCCAGGGTCCATTCGGCCCCACCAGCGTGATCGAGTCTATACCCCGCGGCGTCGCGGCGGCGACGGCGTGAGAGGCAGCGGATGCGTTTGCCTTGATCTTGAACCTAACTTCGCCAAAGACCGTGCCGGCCTTCGCGAACTCAGCCTTGAATGGCATCGTGTATTCAACACCCGCCCCGGCCTGCGCGCCCTGCCCGGCTTGGGCCGCCACCGCGAATGGAGTGACCAGCGAAACCGGCCGCGGTACGCCGCGAGAATAGGCTCCGCCCGACCAGTCGAAGGAAACTGACTTGAACGCGCCGTACTCCTTATCAAGCAGCGCGGCCAGCTCGCGATGGGCCGATCGGCCGGCCTTCTTCTGTGCATCGTCGGTCAGCATGGACCGCGCCTCGCCGAGGCGTCCGCTTTCGACATTCAAGACAAATGACTCGAACTCCTGCTCCGCATTCCTGAGAAACGGAGTCAGAAGGGCGAACGTAACCACCACCATTGCGACATGGGCCAGCAGCACGAGCGAGCCGATGACCAGACCGGCCGCCGCCAGCCCGGTGCCGCGCTTGCGTCCGGCTGATCGGGCGATGCTGATCAACGCGATGATTCCGAACAGCACGGCAAGCAGCGGCGTAACAAAGGGGATGCAAATGATCAGCGCGCAGACCAGCGACGCGACGGCCAGCCCGCTGGTGGCCTGAATCGCCAGGGGCCGGGGTGAAAACGCGACGACTCCGCCCGGACCTCCGGGCGGCATGGGCGGCGGCATGGGATTGAATTGCGACATCATTGCACCCTGCAAACGACTTTAAACGAATGCGTGTGCCGGCAGACGGCGCCGGCGCGATCGATCATATACGCGCCGCCCGGCCTTCGCACCGGCAATCTTGACGCACAACGTCAGACACCCTATTTTCACACGTTTGGCGCAATGCTGCGCCGGGTGACAACACGTTTGATTTCAATCGCCGCACTTCGCGGCTGGCTCACGGCAGTGGAGGCTTTCTTCGATGGCAGGCATCAAGATCGGCATCAATGGTTTCGGGCGAATCGGTCGAATGGTGGCGCGGTGCATGGCCATGCGCCGCGGCGAGTTTGACATCGTCGGCATCAACGACGTCGGCCCCCCGCCCAAGATTCACGCGCACCTCTTCAAGTATGACTCCGCCCACGGCGTGTTCGGCGGCGAAGTCGGTCACACCGAAAACTCGCTGGTCATCAACGGCGACAACATCCGCGTTTATGGCGAAAAGGATCCGACCAAGCTTCCGTGGAAGGACATCGGCGCGACCGTGGTCATCGAATCGACCGGCGTTTTCACCGCAAAGCGCGACGCCGCCAAGGGCAAGGCCGGATACGACGACCACATCACCGCAGGCGCGAAGAAGGTGATCCTCTCAGCGCCTGCCAAGGACACCATCGACGCAACCATCGTCATGGGCGTAAATGACGAATCGCTCAAGCGGGAACACACTTTCGTCAGCAACGGCTCCTGCACGACCAATTGTCTTGCTCCGCTGGTCAAAGTGATGGCGGACAATCCGCAGGTCTTCGGCGAGAACATCACGGGCATGATGACCACGGTGCATGCCTATACCAACGATCAGCGCATTCTCGATCAGGTGCATGGCGACGATCTCTATCGTGCCCGCGCCGCGGCCGCGAACATCATTCCCTCGAGCACCGGCGCGGCCAAGGCGATCGGACTCGTCGTGCCCAAAAAGAGCATTCAACTCGACGGCTTCGCCTTCCGCGTGCCGGTTCAGGATGGCAGCGTGGTCGATCTCACAGTTTCGCTTGAAAAGGAAGTAGAAGTAGCCCAGGTCAACGCCCTGTTCAAGGCCGCGGCGTCGGCCGGCCCGCTCAAGGGCATCTTGCAATACTCCGAGGAACCGCTGGTTTCCAGCGACATCATCAATAACCCGCACAGCTCGATTTTCGCCTCGGGGCAGACCATGACCACCCCCAAGGGCAAGGGCAAGCTGCTAAAAATGGTCTCCTGGTATGACAACGAATGGGGCTTTTCGCAGCGCGTCTGCGATCTGGCCATTCGTTTGGCTAAGATGGCCTGAGTGCGACCGGCCTATCGTAAGCCGGTCGTCTGCTGTCTAGCCGTCTGTAGTGCATAGATAAGGAATGACTGACATGTCTATTAAGCCGATCGTCGTGGCTCTTTCGCTGTCCGCGCTGGCTTTCGTCACTGCCGCGCAACCCGTGGCCGCCGAGGACGCCAAGACCATCCTCGAAAAGGCGGGCGACGTACTGAAAGGGCTTGAGGCCCTTTCGTTCAACGCCGAGCTGACGCCAACCGGCGCGGCAGCTGAACACGTGCCGCACATCAAGGGCACGGTCATTCAGGCAAGGATCAAGGATGGCCTGAAGATGAACGTCAAAGGCTCGTTCAAGGACGAGTCCAATGAGGATCAGGCTTTTCAGATGATTGCCGATGGCGACAAAGTTGCCAGCGTGAACGCCGAGAAGAAAGAGTTCACGATCGGCAACATGCCTGACGGCATGATGCTCATGAACCCGGGCGGCATGCTGGTCATGCAGCGCATGGGATCGAACGATCCATTTGAGCACGAAGTCGATGAGAAGCTGACCCTGGAGGCCGAGCAATCCGTCGATGGCGTGGCCTGCCATGTCATTCGCGTGGATTACGAGGATGAGCGCGCCGGCATGGGCCGGTTCTTCATCGGCAAGGCCGATCATGTCATTCGCCGAGTCGACCGCGTGCGCGGCAAGGGCGATGAAGAAGGCAAAGTCACGCTGGTCACCTCCGGCCTGAAGACCAATCCCAAGATCGATGCCGACACATTCTCGATGGCAGCGCCCGACGGCTACAAGGAAGTCAAGTTCAAGGCCCCCCGGCCGGATCGCGGCGGCGGACTGCTGAAGGAAGGCGATGCCGCGCCGGACTTCACCCTGAAAACCCCCGAAGGCAAGGAAGTCAGCCTGAAAAAGGATCTGGCTGGCAAGGTCGTGTTGATCGACTTCTGGGCCACCTGGTGTGGACCGTGCAAGATGGTCATGCCTGATATTCAAAAGCTTTATGAGTCATTCAAGGACAACAAAGACGTCGCGATTTACGGCATCAGCACCTTTGAGCGCGGCGGAGACCCGGCAGCCTACATGAAGGGCCAGAAGTTCACCTACGGCCTGCTGGTCAAGGGCGACAAGGCTGCGGCAGCCTACAAAGTGCAGGGCATCCCGACGATCTATGTCATTGGCAAGGACGGCAAGGTGGTCTACGCCGAAAGCGGCGCGGCCCCTGATCTGGCCAAGACTATGAGCGGCATCATCAAGGATGCGCTGGGGGAGTAAGCGCAGGGACGCACCGCCCACTCAGAGCCGTTGGCAGTGCCACCCTTTCGCCTTCGTTCAACAAACTATTTGCGAACTGGCTTGCCTGACGGCCCTGCCGTCTTTGCGCGCGGCTTGGTCAACGCCGATGCCTTGGTCGATTTCGCCGGGGCCGAGCGCTGCTTGCCATTCTGCCCGATCAGGCTCTCTGGATTGAGCGGTTGCAGGTCTTTCGTCACGAACAACCCATCCTTGCGAACGAGCTGCTTGTCAAACCACATCTCCCCCCCGCCGCATTCCGGCGTCTGGCGCATGACCAAATCCCAGTGGATGTCGCTCTTGTTGCCGTTCGACGCTTCGTCGTAGCAGGCCCCGGGCGTGAAGTGAATGCTTCCGGCGATCTTCTCGTCGAAGAGGATGTCCTTCATCGGGCGAACGCAGTAAGGATTGAAGCCGATGGCGAACTCGCCGACGTAGCGCGAACCGGCGTCGGTATCGAGCACCTCGTTAAGCCTGGCAGTGTTGCTGCTGGTCGCCTTGATGATCTTGCCGTTCTTGAACTCCAGCCGCACGTCCATGTGCGTCTCGCCGCGATACAGCGTCGGGCAGTTGAACTTGATCACCCCGTTCACGCTGTTCTTCACCGGCGCGGTAAAGACCTCGCCGTCGGGAATGTTCACGCGCCCATCGCAGGGAATCGCGGGAATGCCCTTGATGCTGAAGGTCAGGTCGGTCTCGCCCGGCCCCTTGAGCCGCACGATGTCAGTTTTCTCCATGCGGGCCTTGAGCGGCTGCATGGCCCGCGACATTTTGCGGTAGTCCATGGTGCAGACGTTGAAGTAGAACTGTTCAAAGGCCTCGGTGGACATCTCGGCCATCTGGGCCATGGATGGCGTCGGCCAGCGCAGAACGACCCAGCGGGTTTTCTTAACGCGAATCTCCTGGTGCACGCGCCGCCAGACCGTGCTCTCGTAGAGCTTCTGCTTGTCGGTCGGCACGTCGGAGAGCTGGCTGACGTTGTGGCTGCCGCGAGCGCCGATGTAGCACTGCACTCGCTCCATGATGTGCCGCTCGGCCTCGGCGATCAGATCCCAACCCTCCTGCGAGCCGTGCAACATGAGCGCCCGCTTGGTCGGGCCGCTGTCCAGCTTGAGGATCGGTACGGCCCCCGCTTCGCGGGTAATGCGGATGACTTCGGCGGCGAACTCATGCGGCACGTCGATGGCTTCGAGCAGCAGCTTTTCGCCGCGCTTGACCTCGCAGGAATAATTCACGAGCACGTCGGCCAGTTGGGTGATTCGGGGATCGATCATTGAGGTTCGGCTCCGGTGGTTGTATATCAGGTGTTCGTATTCTAACGGGAAATTGCGGCCATGGGGGCGAGGCCGCGATTGAGGGCGATGCCCACGCCGTCAAACATCAAACCAATATTGATGCTGCTGTCTATTTGAATGGTCGCCTCGGCGATGCCGCGAATGGCCTGGGAGACGCGGCGTGAATCGGCGCCCTCGGACAGTCGCCGCACGATCGGCTGGCCCGGAAGCGCCATCGGCGTGCTGCCAGCAGTCAGACGCAGCACGTCGCGCAGCACAGTGGTCAGCAGGGCCATCGCAATGGTCTGTGACTCGCGTACCACGTTGACGTCCCCCTTTTCCTTGGGCCGCTCCTCCTCCTCGGCGATCTCGGTTTCGGCATCGGCGTCCGTGTCGGTCTCGACTTCGTCGACCTGCGCGCCGGCCTCGGCCTTTTTCGAGGCCTCGGCAATTGCCTTACTCAATACTTCGATTCGCTTGGCCGCGGCGAGCGGGTCATCCTGCGCCTGCTTCAGACATTCCAGCACTTCGGGCACGTGTTCGAATAGGCCGGCATCGAAGTAACGCAGCGCCAGGCCGAGTCGCCCCTCCGCCATCTCCGCTAGAAATCGCGCCGCGTCGGCCGGGGCTTTCTTCTGGCGAACCAAGGTCTCCTCAACGAATTGCGTGGGCAGAGGTCGAAACGTCACCAACTGGCACCGTGAGCGCGTGGTGGCGAGCAGATCGTCGCTCGGGGTCGAAAGCAGGATGATGTGGCTTCGGCCCGGCGGCTCTTCCAGTGTCTTGAGCAGCGCGTTCTGCGATGCGTTGTTCAGCCGCTCGGCCTCGACAACGACAAAGACCTGTGCCCTGCCGCGCACCGGGCTGTGCGCCGCTGCGTCGATCAGAAAGTGCCGGATAACGTCAATTCCCAACTGCGTCGCCTTGCGATTGCGCACCAGTGAATCCGGGTGCAACTTGGCCAGCATGCGGTGCACGCGGATGTAGTCGGGATGATTGCCTGCTTCAAAAATGCGACAATCGTCGCATTGTCCGCAGGCGTCGATATGCTTGCCGCCGCCCGACTTGGTCTCCTTCGTTTTCGAACAGAGCAGAACCTGCGCGAACCGCGAGGCCAGCATCTCCTTGCCGACGCCTTCCGGCCCTTCGAACAGGTAGGCGTGACTCACCCGGTCACCCGCAAGGCTGCGCTGTAACCGGTCGATCGCGCCATCCTGGAATTTCACGTCAGCAAACGGCACGGCGAATCGCCTCCGTCACGCGAGCCTCGACTTCCGCCACACTGCCGCGACCATCGACGATGGCGATCGGCGTCGGGTAATAGGTCGGCAACTCCAGAAATCTCTCCCGCACACGCTGATGAAAATCGAGCGGACGGGCTTCCATCGCATCCTCGCCGGAATCGTGAAACAAGCGGAACTGCCCCTCGGCGGCGGCGGGTTTCTTCTTCGTCCCAGCCTTGCGCCCGGTGCGCTCCAGCGCGACGTCCACCGGCAGATCGACAACCAGCGTCAGGTTCGGCCAGCAGTCGCCAATCGCATGCTTTGCCACTTCCATGATCGTGCGCGGATCGGCTCCGGCCGCACCTTGATAGGCACACGTCGCCGACACATATCGATCGCAAATGCAGACGGCCCCGCGCTCGATGGCCGGTCGCAAAACGTCCCGCGCCAGCTGAGCCCGCGACGCCATGAATAAGAGCAGCTCGCAGCGGATGTCCATCACCGTCAGGTCGTAATCGAGCAGGACGTGGCGGATGCGGTCGCCAATTTCGGTGCCGCCGGGATCGCGTGTCGAAACGAAGTCGATCTTTGCGGCGGCGAGGGCCTCGGTGAGCAGCTTGATCTGCGCGCCCTTGCCCGCCCCATCGACGCCATCAAACACAATGAACTTGCCACGCAGAGAAGCCAGGACGTCCTTGTCCACGCGTCAGCCCCCCCGCCGCTGTTCGATGGCGGCATAGACGTCGGCCGCGTTGTAGCTCGAGCGCACGAATGGACCCGAGGCGATCGAGGCGAAGCCCATGTCCCGCGCCTCCGCGCCGATCTCGTCAAACTCCTCGGGCGGAAGATACCGCGCGACTGGCGCATGCGACGGCGTGGGCTGCAAGTACTGCCCCACCGTTAAGATGTCCACGCCGACATCGCGAAGGTCCTGCATGGTCTGCTTGAACTCCTCGCGCGTCTCGCCCAGCCCCACCATCAGCCCGCTCTTGGTGAAGATGTGCGGCTTGTATTCCTTCACCTGCCGCAGCACATCGAGCGTGCGGCGATACCGCGCCGCCGGACGAATCTTCGGCGACAGCCGCTCGGTGGTTTCCTGATTGTGGTTGTAGATGTCCGGCCCGGAATCGCAGAGCAGTTGGATCAGCTCGGGCCGCCCATGAAAATCTGCGGGCAACACCTCGATCGCGCATTGCGGCAACCGACGGCGCGTCTCAATCACACATTCGGCAAAATGCCCCGCACCCTCATCATCCAGATCATCCCGCGCCACCGCGGTGATCACCATATGCCGCAGGCCCAGCCGCGCCGCGGCAATCGCCAGCCGTTTCGGTTCATCGGCCGCCGGGGCATCGGGCTTGGCCGTCGTCACCGCGCAGAACGAGCAACGGCGTGTGCACTTGTCCCCCAGGATCATGAAGGTCGCATGCTTCTTCGACCAGCACTCCATCAGGTTCGGACAGCGGGCCTCCTCGCAGACAGTCGCCACGCCACTCTCGGCCACGATCTGCCGGGTGTGCAGCAGCACATCGCCGGTCGGCAGGCTCTTCTTGAGCCAGGGCGGCAGCCGCCGGGCAGGCGGCGGGGTTTCGGTCGGAAGGATGGTCAGTTGCATGCGGAGGGTAGTTTAGCGGAAAAAGCAGAGGCGAGGCACGAAGCCACCGAGGGATGATTGAGAATCAAGGGACAAAGGGACAAAGTGAAAAGGAAACGCCCCGGGCAGCAGTCTGCGCTGGCCCCGGGGCGTCATTCAATACTCTTTGTGGAAATGGCCAATGGCCAGTTGATGTGTGGCACCGGCCAACGGCCGGTCGAGTTTCATCAGCCTCCTCGCGGCTACAGCCCAATCAAGATCGCGATGATGGACTGGATCATTCCGCCGAAAGTGTGAAAAAAATGGTGCATGGCAAGTCTCCTTCTCTGGTCTGGGGCGGCCGGTGCGGGCGGCGACGCCGTTATCTACTAAGGAGGACGTGGCATGATGGAAAACGGCTATCGATGCGCCTCTGATCTCATCCTCGCGGTGTTTTTTCTTTGATGTGCTGCATCACAGCTCGGCAGCGAAAACGACGCGCGGTCCGGTCACGCATTGATCGGAAAGGCTGAGCCGACTTCAAATACCATGGCCGCCAAAGGCCGCGTCCGTACCACCCTTCGCACTTCACGCCGGGCGCCGCCGCCGGACCTTTGCACCACGACGGGCCTTCGGCTCAAAACGGCGCGGCTTTAACTCTCCAGGGCGAGTCTTTGATTTGGCTGCTGCCGAACGGTCGGCCCGGCGACTCTTCATAATGATTGTCGGCCCACGGCCGGTGGACGCAAATGGCACGCGATTGCGCGAAAGGGCCTCGTCGATCAGCCGCATAACGGCCGGACGCGCGAGCGTGGACACGCCCTCCAGGTCAATGAAGCGCACCTGGCTTGCGGATCCCTGCAACAGTTTTTCAGGATCCGGCAATCCCTTGCCCTGATTGAAGTAGAGCTTCACGCCGTCCGCGTCCGCGCGAAGTGCAAGGATGCCCTCAAAGCCGCGGCCGCTGGGTGAATAACTGAGGACGAACCAGGTGCGATATTCATACACCATCTCATGGGCGGCGGGCAGTCGTTTACGCAGTGAGCGTCGCGCAGCGGCGATGAGCCGCGCGTGTTTGGGCGCGAACTTGGCAATCAGCGAACTCAACTCGGATTCCGCTGAACGCCGCTCCTCTACAGACTGGGTGATGGGTTGAGACGTGCTCATGGATTGAATTCCCGTTGGTTGGTTTATCAACTCGACTGATTGGGTGCGGTGGCGACGCGCTCCCCGCATTCCGAACAAACGCCGCTGGTGTTGCCGGTGAGGTCGTAGCCGCAGCGGAGGCAGAGCCGGTGACCCGGTGAAGAGGAGATCAGGCGACGGTCGCGATGCCAGAGCCACGCCGTCGGGATGGCGGCGAGGAGCAGGAGGAGCCAATAGGGAATTAGCACCTGCGTCAATCGAACTTTGCTGACGGGATCTTGGCCGTGGACGAAGAAAGGCCACGCCATGCTCAATCCGTTCAACTCGTGCAGAAAGAATGTCGTTCGTACCGTGCTCAGCAGGTTGTTGTTGCCCAGCGTGTTGAAAGGGAGGCTTGCGGTGACGAAACCGACACCCCGATGCTCCATGCCAATTAATGATCTCGGTGAGAGCAAAATGATCCCGCCGCACCACAAACTTGCAATCCACAATGCAACGGCGATCAGCGACAGCCCTGCTCCGGTCCACTTGAGAATGCGGCGGGCGCGGGAA
>CAYXEY010000052.1:10053-15745 GCA_964464105.1 uncultured Planctomycetaceae bacterium | reverse complement strand
ATGCGGCGTGGTGAACTGAACATCCAGCAGCACGAATCCACCGGCCTTCATCCGCCGAACCAACTCGACAAGTGCCACCTTACTGGCATCTCGATCGACGTGAAACATGCTCTCGCCGAAAAAGGCCCCGCCCAGGTGAACCCCGTACAGCCCCCCTTCCAGACGGCCGTCGCGATAGCTCTCCACGCTGTGGGCCAGCCCCATCCGGTGCAGATCGCAATACACCTTCACGATCTCCTCGGTGATCCACGACGACTCCGGGCGATCGGCGCAGGCCCGCATCACGCCTTCGAAATCAACATTCGTCCGCACTTCATAGCGACCCGAGCGCACGGTCTGCATCAGCGACTTGGATGCGTGAAATGATTCGAGCGGCAAAATCCCCCGCGGATCGGGCCGGTACCACTCGATCCCTCGCCGCGAGCCCATGGGGAAGATCCCCTGGGTGTAGGCAGAGAGCAATAACTCCACGGTGAGTTTGGGTTCAGCAGGCCGCCTCATGATGCCATTGAGTCTATCCAAACGCGGTTTCTGTGTGATTTCACCCGGCATCCAGCTCCGCGAACTGCCGAATTCATTGAAACGACTCATTCAAGTGCCATAAGATGAACCCCATGTAATATTCGCGGTTCCCACGCGTTTTTCCAGATGGGGGACACTCCGATTATTCGTTTCGAACGAGGGGAAGCCATGATTCGGGCGATTCTGACCGGCATGATTTTTGCAGCAACCGTCTCCACGGCCTCCGCAAATATCGTCATCACCGAATGGATGTACAACGGCCTCGGCACCGGCAGCGCGGGGGAGTTCGTAGAGCTTCGCAACATCGGCGCCGTTCCGATCGACATGACCGGTTGGAGTTATGACGACAGCAGCCAGACCCCCGGTTCCTTCAGCCTGAGCGGTTTCGGCATCGTCAACCCCGGTGAGATCGTCATTCTGACCGATGAGACCGCCGTCAACTTCGCGACGGTGTGGGGACTGTCTGGCATCGACATCGTGGGAGGCAATTCCCACAACCTCGGTCGCAACGACGAGATCAACATCTACGACGCGGGCAACAATCTCATCGATCGATTGACCTACGGCGACGAAAACTTCCCCGGCACCATTCGCACCCAGAATCGCAGCGGCAACATCCCGGCGAGCGATTACGGATTCACGACGGTTCAGACGAGCTGGGTGCTGGCGACAGCCGGCGATTCATTCGGCTCATACGCCTCGACGCGCGGCGAAATCGGCAGCCCGGGCGTCATCCCCGAACCGGCCTCACTCGCATTGCTCGTCCTGGGCACGGGCCTGCTACTTCGCCGCAGATGAAGAGAACAAATCGTAGAACGGGTCATCGACCCGCCTTTCGTGAAATGTGAAATGCCCGCTCTACGCGGTCTGCACGGCGCGAATCGGCGCAAGCCTGCGCCCCGGCCGCTTTTCATCGGCATTGTGCGACAAAAACCATCGATCCAGCACCACGCGGCGCGTAAACCAGTGCGTCGATAGAAGCCATCCGGCCAGCGTCTGCTTGATCGCCATGGGCAACAGCGTCAGCACGCCGTCGCTCGATTCCGCCGGTCCGTAGAGCCCCACCAATCCACTTCCATACGCCTCCAACTGCCGCGTGGAGTAATCGCCCTTCGCCGCGAGGATCACGTCCCCCGCCAGCAAACCCGACTCGATGGCGGCCCGAATGCCCTCGCCGCTGTGCGTGCCCGCGAGACCCACCGCGTCGCCCACCAGCAGCACGCCGTCGCCCACCACCTGCCGATCGGAATGCCCGTACAGCGCATACGCATGTCCGTGAAACGGCGCGGTGATCTCGCCGGGAATGCGACCGGCGTCTTGAAGCATCTTCACGAACTGCTTCACATGCCCCGAAAGCCGCACCGAATCCTCCCGCCCCAGTCCAACATTCAGGAACCGCTCCTTGCGAAAACACCAGCCATAACCCACCAGGTCTTCGCAGAAATACAACTCGGGCACTTCGGGCTTGATCGGACACGTGCGAATCTGGTCATCGGAAAGCCCGAACTCGACCTCCTGCGCCGCGACGACGCGCGCCTGTCCACCCGGCTTCGCGCCCAAATGCCGCGCGACCGGACAGAAGTGCCCGCCGGCGCCGACCAGCATCGGCGCCTCGTATCGCCCATTGATCCGCCACATGTTTCCATCGCGCTCGATGGCCTGAATCGATTCGCCCAACGAGGTCCGTGCACCCGAGCGTTCGAGCAGATATTGATCGAACTCGCGCCGGCGAATTCCATAACTGACGATTTTCCTGTAGTCCGTCGTGACCAGCGGACCGCCCATGCGACAGACCGCAAACCCGGTGATCGGCTGCATCACCCGACTGCTCGCATACTCATGCGGATCGACGCCGGTCAGCTCCAGGGCCGGCGGCGTAACCCATCCGCCGCAGGGCTTGTCGCGCGGAAACTCGGCCTTGTCGATCACCAGCACGTCGACGCCTGCAGCGTGCAAACGGGCCGCGCAACTCGAACCCGCCGGCCCACCGCCTACGATGATGACGTCACAGCGCAGCATGTCTGGCTCCGGCGATCAGACTTCGTATTGATAGGCCCGGGTCCACGGCACATCATTACAGTTGTAGCGATTGAAGACGACCTGGTAGAGCTGGGTCCAGCCGCTGGTGAACGCGGCGATCGAACCCGCCAGATACAGCCGCCACAGCCTCACAAAACGCTCGTCGAACATCGACGTCACCTGCGGCACGACCCGTTCGAACCGGGCCAGCCAGTGCCGCAGCGTCTCGGCGTAATGCAGCCGGATATTCTCCACGTCGAGCACATTGAAATCAGCCGGCTCGAAGATGTGCATCATCTCGCTCAGCGCGGGAATCTCCGCGCCCGGAAAGATCTGCGTGGCCAGCCAGCCGTTGACCTGCACCGGCTTGTGCCGACCGATGGTGTGGATCAGACCGCGTCCGTTGAACGTAAGACAACGGTCGATGACAGCGGAAAGCGCCGGATAATTCTCGACGCCGACGTGCTCCAGCATGCCCACGGACATGAAGGCGTCGCACTCTCCGCTGATGTTGCGATAGTCGTCTTCGATGAACTCGACCCGATCGGCGATGCCCTGAATGCGCGACTGCTCCCGCGCGTAGGCAATCTGCTCGGTCGAAATATTGAACGCCCGCACCTGCGCACCGTAGCGCTTCGCCATGTGCAGGGCCAAAGCCCCCCAGCCGCATCCCGCCTCGATTACCCGTTCACCCGGCTGCAATCGAATCTTTCGGCAGACATGATCGAGCTTCGCAACCTGGGCCGCCTCCAGCGACATGGCCGGATCCTTGAAATAGGCGCATGTATAAACCATGCGCTCATCCAGCCAGAGACGATAGAAGTCGTTGCCCAGGTCGTAGTGCTGGTGAATGTTGCTCTTCGAGGCGACGATGGAATTATTGTTCGGCACGCCGCCGCGGCGGACCTTGAACCCGGACGGCGCGGCCCGAAACACCACATCCAGCATTTCCACCAGGTCGCCATCCACCGCGATGCGCCCTTCGGCATAGCCCTCGCCGAAGAAACGGTAAGGATCGTAGATCATCCGCAACAGCGCCGGCAGGCTCGACGATTCGGCGTCAAAGCGCATGATCGCGATGGGCGTCTCTTTGCTGGTCGTGATCAGCCCGCTGCCGACCAGCTCGACCGCCACCGGCGGATCGCCCATCCACGACAGGCAGCGCCGCATTAGCCGCTCGTGCCACGAATGATGCGAAGGCTGACGGGTCTGTCGATCGGTGGCTTGCGGGAACTCAGACTCTGGAGGCCGATTTCGCAGCAACATGTGAATGCCTCGAAATGTGTCCGGACGGCGACCGGCGTGTACCCGATTATAGGCGAGCCACGCCGAAAATAACCGCGTTTTCACACTTTCAGAGCATGCACACGCCGACGGTCCTTTCGCTGAATTCCAACTAAAAGAATAGATATGAACGCAGACCCGGCGGCATCACCTGACGCCGCCGGGCCGGAAATTCAACTTATTGCTTCTCGGACGCAGGCGGCGTGTCAGGCTGCGTCTTCGTTTCCAGCCATGACCGCCCCGCGCCGGACCAGCCGGCCGAAAGCAATTGTGGCGCGCCTTCACCCTTGAGCAGAACCACGGACCACTTCTCCGGCTTCGAGACCGTCACGTCATCCGGCGTCACCGCGCACACTTCGTCGTTGCTTCGCCATGTCGGACGACTCTGCGTTCCGCCGGCTTCCTTCATGTCAAACCAGACCGAGGTCTCGCCCGTGGTCAGGTCGGCCACGACCGTGGAGCCTTTGCCGCCGTTCATCACCGCCCGCTTGCCGTCCGGGCTGATCTCAAACATGGAATGTTCCTCGGTCAAAATGGCGTCGGCTCCGCGTCCCAGCAGCTTGGTAGAGCCCGCGCGCATCGAGGGGCTCCATGCATAAAGCGACCAGCTTCGCGGCATCTCCTGATCGGTGGCCGGCAACGTCGCGGCATGGGCCGAGAAGATCAGCCGGCCATCGGTCATGTATTTCACGCAGCCGAACTGATTGAAGAACAGACCAACGCGATCTTCCACGTTGATATCGCCGGCATCAACGGAAGCGCCGTCTGACTTGATGACTTCAACGGTGGCGACAGCTCCGACTGTAACCGACTTCGCTGAAGCGATGGGCGTATGAATGACCGCGACGCTGCGCCCATCGGCGCTCCAGCCGTAACCAAAGGCGACGTGATTGATGATGGCCGGCCGGCTCGCGCTGCCGTCCGCGCTCATGATGACGAGGTCGTTGGGATCGAGCGAATCGCCGCCTTCGATCATGGGTGTTCGGCGAATGAAGGCGATGTGCCGTCCTGATGGTGACACCGACGGCTCCTGCAGGTCATCGACGCTGGTGAGCAGCTTGAGGCCCTCGATGGCCTTGTCACCGTCGATCGTGTAGACAACCGCCTTGGTCAGATCCATCTCGAATTTCCCGATCTCCTCCCAGTGCTTGCCCAGTTTTTCGGCCATTCCTTCGGGCAGCCGATCGCGCAGATAGATGACACCGGCCACCGTCTCACCCGGCGTGACCGGCGATGTATTCTTGGGTTCGAACGAATCAGGCGTACCTGAATGGGCGAGCACCTGAGTACGGAGCGATTGAGCCAGCTCAGCGGCCCGAGTGCGATTGTCGACCGACAGCTCTGGCTCAACGTCGGCCCACTTGGCCTTCTTGCTCGAAACGATCACAAGCATCCGCCGGCCATCGGCAAACCAGGCCGCCCGCCTGGCCCCGGGGATCAGAAGATCGGTCAGTTTTCCATCCGGGGTCGCGATGCGCAAACCATCCTCGCCCAACACCGCGGCGCGAGAGCCATCCGGCGACCAGACGATCCGCTTTTCCGGCAGGCAACCTGCCGCAAGCATCGCCGACATTGAGACAATTAGAAAGTTCCTTCTGGCGTTCATGGCATTTCTCCTCTGGGTCGAATTATTTCTCAATTCTTGATCACGATCGCCGCGTGACCGACAATTCAAGCGGCGAGTTCCATTTGATGTGTGATTCAGATGACATGATCTCACCACGCGAAGCGCGGCGATTGGCGTCGAGGCTCCAGATTCCGATGCTGGCTCGCGGCGCGGGCACATCCATCGCGACTTGATCCTGCCTTTCGCCTTGCATCGGATCTGACATATTCGATATGCGCCCCGCGAAGAACGCGAACACCA
>CAYXEY010000052.1:0-10043 GCA_964464105.1 uncultured Planctomycetaceae bacterium | reverse complement strand
CTCCGGCGTCGCCTTGAGCGCCGCGGCCAAAGCGCTGCGCGGAAACGCGGGAAGCGAAGACGGCTGGCTCGAATTCATCGCATCGCGTGCAGCCCGAACGACTGCCAAATAAGCATCCATCTCAGATCGCACCGCGGGACTGACTCTGGCGTGCGCGTCGAGCAAGGCGATCACATCCTCGGACAACGCCCCGCTGTCGCGGTCGGCCAGCAATCGTCGCAGCGTCGCCATGTCCATCGCCGTTCACTCCTTCACGCGGAGGGTCAGCCGTCCGCGCAATTGTTCGACCGCGTTGTGCAATCGCGATCGAACGGTTCCCACCGGCAGATCCAGCACGGCCGCGATTTCCACGTAGCTCAAATCCTGACTTACGCGAAGCTCCAGCGTCTCTCGCAACGCATCGGGCAAGCCGGCAATGGCGTCCCGCATCGTATCCAGCCGCTCGTCTGATTCTGTCTCGCTGCGTTCCGCAGGATCATCCGGCAAGCTGCTCCAGTGAATCAGTCCGGCCTTGCGCTGCCTTGCCGCCACCAGATTTCGCGCCACCGCATACAGCCACGCCCGCGGCGAATCCGCGGCGGACAGTCGATCGTAAAACCGCGCCGCCTCGACAAACGCCGCCTGAAGCACGTCCTCGGCCTCCTCGCGTCGGCGCAGCCGCCGGGTCAGATACCGAAGCAGCCCCGGCCCCGCCTCGTGATAGAGCCGTTCCAACTCAGCGAGGCGCTTGTCCATCGAATACTGTTTCCGAAACCGCCGGCAGCGCCTCGTGCTGCTCTAACCACGACGTTGCGCCGGTCACGTGAGAAGTTCATGGAAACTGCGAAATTTCGTCCAAATCGCCAAGTCGCGATCGCGTCGGAGCAGGGTCAAACCAGTGCGGCCCTGTCAAAACGAGTAGCTGGCAACCCGCCGTTGCTGCCAGATGTGCGTTTCCGGGGTGACGTATTTGTTATCGGATTCACCGAGGCCGATGTCGATTTGCGGGTACATCCCGCCGCGACGCCAAATCACATGGCCGGTTGGCGCGACGATGGCACCGAGACCGCCTGCATCTGCGGTCACGATGGACACACGATTCTCCATGGCGCGGGCACGGAGTAACACGTCGTCCTTCGACAGTCCGTCCACGATCAGAACCTGCGCACCCGTTAACGCCGCGCAACGTGCGGGAACATAGCTCAATAAGTCCGTCGTTCTCAGTCTCGCCACGCGACCGCCAACGCCCTGTACGCACGACTCCACCAAATCCGGCGTCATAGTCGCAGACAGAATTACACGGGGTCCCTTGTCGTCTCGCTTTGAAGTCAAACCCTGACTTTTCAAAATCGCCCGTTCGGTGTCGGCAACCGTTGCCGGCTTCGCTCTTTGCGGAATGACCTCACCGGCGACCAGTTGCTCGCCCTCAATCGCCGCAATTGCCGTGACATTTCCGCTCGCATCGACAATTTGACTCTGCCCCACGTACTCCATCGCATCGGCTTCGCGGCCGCTCTTGTCCGCGCATGCGAAGGGAACGGCAAACTCCCGCGCCCGAGCGCGAATCAGAAAATCCGCCTGCGGGTTCTCGAATCGGCCGGTGCCCTTTGCCGCATTCACCCACGCAGTCGGCATGACAATCATCTCGGCGCCTCCCGCCGCCAGCGTCGCCGCGATTTCTGGCGCGCGGCCATCTGCGCAGATCATCACCCCCACACGACCAAATTCGGTATCGGTTACGGAAAGTTGCTCAGCCGGTGAAAACCAGCGATTATCGCAATCCCACAGGAAGCTTTTTCGAGCAATGCCGATGACTTCGCCGGCCCGATTGATCACCGCGGCGCTGTTGTAGAGCCGGCCGCCTGTCTGCTCGACGAATCCAACCACCAGCCAGAAACCGCCGCTCCGCGCGATGTTGCCGAATCGGCTCAGGACCTCTTGTTGGTCGAGCAACTGCTGCTGCTCCAAGTGTGCACGCGACACCAGCCAGTATGCCGGATAAGTGCACTCCGGCAGCACCAGCAGATCGGCCCGCGCCATGGTTGCGCCCGCCGCGAGCCGCTCCACCACCGGCCAGACGCTCTCGGCATCGGCCAGCTCGTGCGCTACCATCTGTCCGCATGCGACGATCACGGTATGCTCCGATTGCGACGGATCGACCCAGCCTCATATAATCGAAGTCGCAAAGACAGATTATGGCCGACCGCGATTACTACGACATTCTGGGCGTGCCGCGCGATGCCGGCGACGATCAGATCAAACGCGCCTATCGAAAACTCGCCAAGCAGTATCACCCCGATCAGAACAAGGGCAACAAGTCCGCCGAAGCCAAGTTCAAGGAGGTCCAGGAGGCCTACGACATCCTTTCGGACAAGGACAAGCGCGCCCGCTTCGACCAGTTCGGCAAGGCGGGCGTCGATCCCCATTTTTCGCCCCACGCCGGCGGCGGCCCTTTTGGCTACTCCAGCGGAGGCTATTCGGGCGGCAGTCCGTTCAGCGGAGGCCAGTCGGTCGAGTTCAATGTTGAAGACCTGAGCGATTTCTTCGGAGGTGGCGGTGGAAGTCGAGGTGGCGGCCCTTCCATTTTCGAGCAGTTCTTCCGCAATCGCGGCGGCGCGGCCCCTGAAGCCGAGGAGCCGCGACACAACGCGTCGCGCGACACCGAGCACACCATTCAGTTGACCTTTGACCAGGCCATCCACGGCACCACGCTCGACCTCGAAATCTCCGTCGCCCGCGGCAAACGCGAGCGGGTCAACGTCAAGGTCCCTGCAGGCATTCGCGATGGACAGCGTATTCGCCTGGCCGGCAAGGGCGCGCACGCGTCAGGCCGAAAGCCCGCCGGCGATTTGTACATCGTCTGCCGCGTTGGCGAGCATCCCTACTTCCGCCGCGAAAATGATGACATCTACCTCGATGTGCCGGTCACCTTCGGCGAGGCCGGCCTCGGCGCCAAGATCGACCTGCCCACGCTCGACGGAATTCGCACCGTCACCATTCCGCCCGGCACGACGACCGGTGCGCGGCTTCGCTTGGCCGGGCTGGGCGTGACCCGCAAGGATGGTTCGCGCGGCGACCATTACGCGATTCTCAAGATCGTCGCTCCTCCCAAACTGACAGACGAGCAGCGGCAACTGCTCGAACGCTTCGCCCAGGCCACGCCCCAGACGCCGCGCAACGGGTTGTGGCAATAGGAACCCCCGTGATCGCCATTTGCATGCTCGCGCTGTTCGCGTCGGTGGACTGTGGGACAGACCGTCACCCCCCCGCGTCGTCGAGGGTGTTGCTGCTCGCGGACGCGGCCCCCGGTCCAACCACGACCGCTCCCGAGGCCACCACGCGACCATCCCTGCGTAACGATCCGCGTGCCATCCGCTGGCGCAAGACGCTGTTCTGGTCGACGCTCATCATCTTCGTGGGCATCGTCGCCTCGATCGCCATCGTCCGATTCTCTCGTCGTTACGCCGACTATTTGAGGGACGACCCGACCGCCCCCACCGCGTCGGAGGACGTCTGGTCAATGCACCGCCTTCCGCCCAACGCCGTCGAGGACGCAACCGGCGACGCGGCGTCGAACAATTCGGACGAACCGACTGATGACGACGACGGTGGCAATGGCAAGCCGCCGCCGTCGAGTTGACACGGAAATGGGTTGGCCGTAATCAGCCACGCTTACGGCGGACTTTCGATCCGTCGATCACGCGATTCCTGGGGCGTTTACTGTGAACCTGAACGGCAAGGCCGCACTCATCACTGGAGGAGCCAAACGAATCGGCCGCACCACGGCGCTGGAATTGGCCCGACGAGGATGCGACATCGCCATCCATTACTGTACGTCGCAGACCGATGCCGAGGAAACGAAGCGACTGGTCGAGGCCGAGGGTCGCCGGGCCATCCTGTTACAGGCCGACCTGTCGGACCCCGCCGCGGCCGCGCGTCTTCCGCAGCAGGCCGCCGATGGGCTGGGCCGGCTCAACATCCTGGTCAACAACGCCTCGGTCTTCGAGGAAATGAGTCTCTCGTCTTTTTCTATCGAGAACTGGCAGCGCACCCTGGCGGTCAATCTCACCGCCCCGATGGTGCTCTCCAATGCGGCGTTTCCGCTGCTCCGTGCCGACAAGTCGGGTCGAATCGTCAATCTCAGCGACATCGCCGCCGAGCGACCCTGGCCCAATCACCTGGCCTACTGCGTTTCCAAGGCGGCCCTCTCCTGCCTGACCGTTGCCCTGGCCGGCGCAATGGCCCCGGACGTCCATGTGAACGCGGTCGCCCTGGGCATCGCCCTTTTCCCCGAACATTACGACGAGGCCAAGCGCCGCGAACTCATCCGCAATGTCCCCGCGATGCGAGCCGGCACGCTGGAAGAAGTCGCCGCGACCATCACCTTCCTCGTGGCCGGCAGCGACTACATCACCGGCGCCGTCCTGCCTTGTGACGGCGGTAGGAGCATTGCCTGGTAAAAACCTGGCATTGTTAGATTTCGACTTGGCCACGCTTTGGCGCTAGAATGCCGCCGGTTAAGTCTGGTTGATGAACTTCCAATCCACGTGAGTCGCCGCCTGTGCTCCTTGCCATTCCGATTCGCACCGACGCCCCGGTCCGCCGATTGCCCTTCGTCAATTACGGACTGATCACCGCGAACATCCTCATGTTCCTGGCCACCAGCTTCGCCGCGTCGCTGCCCGAGGCCACGGACCTGCGCAACATCTTCGCCCTCGAGTCGCATGCGCCGAAGTGGTACCAGTTCATTTCCTACCAGTTCATGCATGCCGATATCTGGCACATTCTCGGCAACATGGTCTTCCTCTGGGTCTTCGGCAACGCGGCCAATTCCAAGATGGGCCATTTGCCCTACCTGCTCTTTTATCTTTCCGGCGGCGCGTTCGCCGGCGCGGCCTTCGCCACGCTGTATGACAACCCGCTCGTCGGCGCCAGCGGTTCCATCGCCGCCGTCACCACCGCCTATCTCGTGCTGTTCCCGCAGAGCGAAGTCGCGGTCTTTTACTGGTTCTGGTTTTACATCGGCACCTGGCATGTGCAGGCCCTGTTGATCATCGGCCTCAAGATCATTCTTTACGACAACCTCATCGCCCCACGACTATTCGCCGGTGGCGGCGCATCGGAGGTGGCCTATGCGGCACACTGGGCGGGGTACGTTTACGGATTCACGCTCAGCCTCATCATGCTAATGCTCCGCGCCCTGCCGCGCGATCAATATGACATCCTCGCCCTCTGGAAGCGCTCTTATCAGCGCGCCCAGTTGCGCCATGCCATGGCCGACCCCGAGGCCCAGGCCCGCGCCGTTTACGGCCGTGTCGCCCGACCCGTCGGCGTCGTGATGGGTCGTCCCGTGCAGGCGGTTGAGCCTGAGATTCCGACCGAGGCGATGACGCTTCGAGAAGAAATCACCGATGCCCTCAACAGCGGTGACTACAAGCTCGCCGTGGATAAATGGGAGACGCTGGTTTCCCGTCACCCCGATCAATGCCTGCCGCGCAGCCAGATGCTCGACGTGGCCAACCAAATGGTCACCATGAATCGCTTTCCGCAGGCCGTAGCGGCCTATGAGCGCTACCTCAAGCAATACCCCCTGGCCCCGGATCGCGATCAGATCCGGCTCATGCTGGGCATCATCTACGCCCGGAATCTGCAGCAGTACGAACCGGCCGCGGCTCACCTGCGCGAATCCCTGAATCGCCTGACCCAGCCGCAGCAGCGCGATGCGGCGACCCAATGGCTGAACGCAATCAGCGCGGCCCTGAATCAGTCGCCCCCAGGCACGCCGGCGTAAATCGGTGTGGTCCGCGACTCGTGACCAAGCGCGGTTATCATCGCATCCGCGACACCCTGATCCGGTACAAATAGGCCGGTATCTCGCTGGAACCAGAGGATTTTGGCATTGGCAGGATCATCACGGAAGCGTGCGGCGGCTAGAACCTGGGTGCTGGGCATCGTGGCCCTCGCCGCGATCGCGGTCATCGCGAAGCTCACCATTCTGGACGGTAACGGCCCGCAGGTGGAGATCGAGACCGCCTCGGTCAGCTCCGGTCCGCTCATCTTCAAAATCGAAACAAGTGGAACGATCGAACCGCTCTCCACGGTGCAGGTCGGCTGCCAGGTCGGCGGCACCATCATCGAGACGCCCGTCGACAACGACCAGCCGGTCGCCAAGGACCAGATCATTGCCCGAATTGACCCCGATTTGATGAGCGCGCAGCACGCCCAAGCCGTGGCGGATCATGAGCGTACCACGGCGGCCTACGAGGAATCCAAGGCCATACTCGCAGAACAGAAGGCCAATCTGCCCATCATGACGCAGCAGGCCCTGGCAAAGAAAAAGGACGCCGAGGCGGCACTGGTCGAGACAAATTTCAATTATTCCCGAATCGAGAAGCTTCATAAGGACGGAAACTCCCCCGATGCCGAGTGGAATGCGATTCAGGCCGCGAAGCTACGCGCCGAGGCAGCCGCCACCGGTGCGACGGCGGCGTGGGAACAATCCAAGAACAACGAAGTCTTCCTTGTTCAGCGGGCCGAGCAGGCCGTCGGCCAGGCGAAGGCGGTGATGGAGGTCGCCAAGGCCGCCCTCGACGCGACCACCACGAAACTGAATCAGTGCGTGATTCGCTCGCCGATTGACGGCATTGTGCTGAAGCGCATGGTCGAAGTCGGCACGACGGTCAATCCGCAATTCCAGATTCAGCCTCTATATATGCTGGCTCCCAGCCTGAAGCGCATGCGCGTCTCCGCCAAGGTTAGCGAATCCGACATCGTCCACATCCAAAAGGGCCAGCCCGCCCGCTTCACACTTGAAGGCCGCGGACGCACCACCTTCGAAGGAACGATTCTCGAACGCCGCAACCAGCCCGATGTCATTCAGAACGTGGTGACCTACACCGTCATCTTCGAAGTCGATAACGACGAACGCAGCAGCCTGCTGCCCGGCCTCACCGTGAACGTTGAGATCGAGTGTGTTCGGCGCGACAAGGCTGTGCGTATTCCCAACTCGGCTCTGCGCTTCAAGCCGCCGATCTCCCTTGAAGAGCGACAGGCCATGTACGAGGGCGCGGTCTGGCCGCCCGAACCAAAGGGCAATGAGGGCAAATCCGTCGACTACTCCAAGAAGGGATACGGCTGGCACTATGACAAGAGTTCGCTGAAGTGGACCCTGGTCCCCTTCTGGACCGGCATCACCGACAACATCGACACTGAGATCCTCGTCGGTGTGAAGGAAGGCGATTCCTTCATCAAGAAGTTCACCGTGAAATCCACCGGCGGCTATTCCTTCCAGGAAATGCTCAAGCAGGCCAGCCCGGACGGCCGCAAGGTCTTTTAGGCGGTGCAGCAGCGATAAGCTCGATCGTCCTCAAACCCAATTCGCCGGGCCGGCGCCCTGTTTCGCGCCCCAGAAAAGTCCCGCGCCTGATCGATCCGTGAGATTCTCTCGGACTTTCACCTCGGTCATTTCTCGCCGATTTTTCTCCCATACGTATCGTATTTTGTCGCTATGGGGGCCTCGAAATGTCTGAACTGAACACTGCCACGTCATTGCCGCTCGCCGCAGTCAGCGCGCTGTGCGAGGGATCCGCGCCGCCGACGGCAATCTATCTCCCGACAACTGGAAAGGACGCCGGTGTGCTCTTTTGCAACAACGACACGCCGATGCAGCATCCCGATTTCGAGCGGCTGCAAGTCAGTGGCGTGACCCACCTGATGGTCGAATGCGACGACCTCGCCCGGCACGAAGCCGAGCTGGAGCAGAATCTCTCCTCGCTGCTCAGGAATCCGCGCATGGACCCGGTGCAGAAGGCCGTGTGCGTGCGGCACTTCGGCATGCGCGTCGCACACGACCTGGCCGCGGGGCACGAAGTCGCCGAGACGGTCGATCGGGCCAATGTCGTCCTCGATGCGATCGTCGAGAACGTCCTCTCCAATCAGACCGCCTGCGAATCGCTGCTGTCGATGTGCGGACACCACCGCTCCACCGCCAGCCACATGTTCGCGGTAAGCACCCTTGCGATTCTGCTGGGCAATGAAGTCTTCGGAAATGACGCCGCGCGACTCCGCCGCATCGGCCTCGCCGGCATGATCCACGACTTGGGCAAGAAGAGCGTACCGGCCGACGTGCTGCTGAAATCGACGCCGCTCACGCCGGACGAAATGGACTTGCTTCGTCACCATCCGATCGAATCGATACGCCTGCTCGGCGATGAATCAACCGTCCCCGGCGATGTGCGACTGATGGTGCTGCAACACCACGAGCGCTACGACGGCACCGGCTACCCGCTGGGAATTGCCGGGCCCGACCTGCTCGTTGAAAGCCGCATTCTGACGATTGTCGATTCATTCCACGCCATGATCGGCCGACGCGACTATCGCCGGCCCCTTAGTCCGGCGCGGGCCATCGATCTCATGAAGCATCACGTCGGCAAGCAGTTCGACCCCGCCCTCTTCGCGCATTGGGAGCGCATGGTGCGGCACAACTGGCGGCTACTCGACAAGCAGACCATGGCCGCCGACCAGCAGGAATCGGTCGGCGCCGGATTCCACGCCGATCACGGACGATTGCAGCCGCGAAAATACGCGCGCATTGCCACGCGTCACGATTGCGGAGGACGATTGATCGTCCCGGTGGTTTACTCGGGAAGACTGAGCCATCTCGATCAGGCGCCGGATGTCTTCCATCCGCGTGTCACCGATTTGTCCAAGTCGGGATTGTGTTTTACTTCATCATTCCCGTTCTATCGCGGTGAAGTAGTCAACGTGCGCATCTCGCAGGACGGCCCGGAGCATTGGGTCCGCGGCTTGATCCGCTGGTGCCGCAGAGGGCAGCAGCAGTCCAGTTTCCGCACCGGCATTCAGTTCATCGAGCGCATTTCGCCCTCGGCTACAACCGAGCGCGTGGCGGTCATGCCGTATGAGTCAGGCGCGGAAGCGACAGCCCCGACGCCGCTTCTGTCAAATTGAATTGGTCAATGCTCTTACGGGCACCCTCCACCCAGCATGCAGTTCACAAACGGCTCGACGTCGTTTGCGTCGACCTCGCCGTCGCAGTTGATGTCGCCGTTGTAGAGATCGCAAGTCGGGTAGGTGCCTTCATAATCCACCGGGCTGGTGAGCGCGAGGACGAACGGCGCGACATCCAACCCATCGACCGAACTGTCGCAGTTCATCTGTCCCCGCGGTCCGGCGGGAATGTGCAGGATCGCGCCCAGGCTGTTGGCGCTGCCGCATGCATTGCCGGCAACAGCGCGGAAGCTCAGACCCGACAGCGACGAATTGCCGTTGAGCGCGATGCTCAACGTATCCGTGCCGACGTTGGAGGCCACGGCAGCGGTCGCCCCGATCGCCCCATTTCCCAGGTCGGTGAAGATGCCGCTGCCGGCCGGCGCGGTTTCAATCTGCCATTGATACGTGAAAGGCGGCGTTCCCGCGGCGGCGACGAAGAACGACGCGGTCGAGGTCGCGCAGGCGTTCTCCAGCAACGGCTGTGTTCCGATGGTCGCGGCCGTGCACACGTTGCACGAAGGCGCGGTGTACGAACAAGGCGAACCCTTTTCAGCGGAGGTCGACAGGAAGGAGTTGTACTCGTCGCCCACGACTGAGAGCTCCCACAGGGCAGGATTGTCCTGCCCGATCGACTCGGTGCAGGTCTGCCCGCTGGTGTTCTGCGTGCGGATGGAACCGGGGAATGCCTGGTCGCCGTAGGTGAGCCGATCGACCAGCACATTGCTCGCATTGTAAATATTGATTTCGTCGTTGCGGGCCAGGTTATTGCCCGACGACACGCCCAGGCCGCCGATGATCTTCACCGTGGCCGGCAGACTCCAGGCGGCGCGGAACGTCGCTTCAACCGATTCGGTGACTACCACTGATTCGCCCGGCTGTACCACACCGAACGCGCTCAGGCTGAACGCGCCCGGCACCGCATGGTCGTCATCCATGCTCCAGCCGGTCATGTCGATCGGCGCCGCCGACATGTTGGTGAACTCGACGAATTCGCCGGACGTGCCGGAGTACATCCATTCGGTGATGCGCATGCCGCCGCTGGCGCCGAAGGTGTA
>CAYXEY010000051.1:0-16026 GCA_964464105.1 uncultured Planctomycetaceae bacterium | reverse complement strand
GGAACATGAGCGACGCCACGCGCGTGGGGCCGATTCCGGAAATGGGCACGGCCCGAGCACGGCTCGTCGCGAGTATGTCTCAATTCCCGGCGTGCGATCTGGAAGGACACATTGCCCAGAAGGTCATCCTTGAAGCCGGGAAGGGTGAAACCATCGAAGCAATCGGACGATTGTCGATTCTATACAACACCGCCGCGAGCAACGCCATCAAGGTGGATGGCGATCTGTCGGACTGGCCTCCGTCAGAGGGGAACTGCGCCGGCGGCTTCACGGTCATCGCCGGGGTCAAGGGCGACCGACCACAGGCCCAGTCGCGCACGCTGGCATACTTCTGTCAAAATGAAAGCACATTGTTCATTGCCATCCATGCCGACAAGTCGACACCGCGTGGCGGATCCGGCGCGCCCGCCAAGACAAGATTCGGTAACGTTGTCACATATGAGGACCTGATGCCGGTCGGCGAGGATCTCGTGGAGGTCTTGCTTGATCCTTCGGGTCGGGCCGCTGCGCCGGACGACCTTTACCACATCATCATCAAGGCGTCTGGTCAGGCCATCTTCGAACAGGGAATCGAGATGACTCCACCGATCGGACGGGCCAAGCCGTGGGTCGGCGAGCAGAAGTTCGCGATCGAGGCGGGCGAGAAATCCTGGTCAGCCGAAATCGCCATTCCGCGATCTACCTTCGGACGGCGACTCGGGAAGACCAGGATTTGGGGACTCAACGTCACGCGGCTCGATCCTGTCAGGAGTGAGTACTCCAACTGGGCGGCGGCCCAGCGCCATTGCTACGACCCGGCCACCATGGGCAATCTCGTCTGGCCCTGACATTTGGGCCCAAGTCTCTCAATAGAGGTACGTGTTTTTGAATGGAGCGGACCGACTCGAAAATCCGGCGTCTCCCCCAAGTGTCCCAACCGCCAAAAAGCACGTAATTGTCCCATATTGCTGAACTTCCGTTCACTTTGGAATTGACGGACCCTGCCCGTTTGAGTAGAATGGGGGTGCCCAAAGGGGACTTGCGCTCGCCACCGGTCTAGCTGTGTGTAGACTGGTATTTCAAGTTCCCGAGCCTGCTGCTGTGAAGCGGCGGATTGCGGGGCAAAGATCCGGCACGTCGGGGCACGACCGACACCTGCCGAATCGGAGGATTCGGCTCGCGTCAGCGGGTTGGATCGAACGGAAATGGGGTCTGGGATTTTCACGGCCGCCTATTCGCTGGTCTTGAGGCCGGCGACAGCGGTCTTATGTGTTTCACAGTGAACGTTTGGAGTTTCCCAATCAATCGCCCATGGGGCCCATGATTAGACGCAATTGGAATTGCGAATGATTGTGGCGAGTGGATCGTCCCCAGAGGCGAAAGGAGCATTTGAATGCGAGGCGCTCGATTTTGGTGCGTGGCCCTGCTGGCCGGAGTGGTGGGTTTTTCCGCCTCTGCGAAACTACAGGCTGATCCGCCGGATGCCTATGTCTTTGAAGAGCCTGGCACGCCTGTTTCGTCCACGCGCTACGCCGATGGCGTGACCGAAACACTCAACTCCACGGTTGTCACGAGACCCATGTGCGCAAGCAACATGCAGTCGATGACGCCGGCTCAATTCAAGCAGAAAGTCAAGACTGCGTGGATTGATGCCGCAATGATGCCGATCACGACCATCGGCGACGACCTACCCAACCCGCATGCCGGCATGACCCTCAATATGACCGTGTCCGGTCAGCCGCCTGAGGCCAACGCCGCTTTAAATGCGGTCAAGCTCCTCTTTGAATCCACCTTCCGCGACAACATTGTCGTCAATATGTCGGTCACATTTCAGAACCTGGGGGGCGGAGGAATCCTTGGTGCCACCTCCAGCCAATACCAGGATTTTAGTTACGAAACCGGCCGGGCGGCCATGGTGGCTGGAAAAGACGCCGATGACCTCATTCAAGACTTCCTTCCGCTCAACAGTATGCCCTTCCGCTTCAGTCCAGGCGCCAATCCTCAAAACCTGACGCTCATGAAGGCCACTCGCGCCAATTACAAAGCGGCGATTGGCACCATCACCGCGCCAGAAGATTTCTCGATGGTGATCAATACCAACTTCCCATTCGACTACGATCCCAGCAATGGCGTCCCGGCCGGTCAAAGCTGCTTCCGCTCTGTGTTCGTTCACGAAATCCTGCACGGAATGGGGTTCGTATCGAGCGTGGACGAACTCGGATTCAACCCCCAGGCGCGGCCCAGCGTCCTGGATTTCTTCCGATTCCAGCGCAGCACCGCGAACCCGACCAACTTTTCGCAGTTCACTGCATTTCCTCGTATCTACGGTTTCGACAATCCTAACGACGACCAAGCCTTTGACATTGGCCAGGTGGAATGGCTTATGTCCGACGGCAACCCCAACCAGGCATCACACTGGTTCCAGCAGAGCTTCGATCCGGCGACTTCCATCGGCATCATGCAGCCGATCCTCGCCGACGGCATCACGTTTGCCCCCGACTATTTCTATGATTCGGATCTGACGGCAATGGATGCCATTGGCTGGGACAAGACCGGGGCCGTCGGTTCGGGCGACTGCGCCACCTGCAACATTACCTTCAAGGCCAATGGCAACACCACCGCCGCATTCCCGCCGAATCCGTCGTGTGCCGCCGGGCCGGTTTCGATCCTGTCAGTCGTGGATCGCAACTTCACCATTTTCGACAAAGTGGGAAATACCGTCTTTTCCACCGAGTTTGAGCCGTTCTTTGGGCCTCTGCGAACCGATGAAATCGACTTTACAAGTTATCGCACGCCGCGAGCACTCTTCGATCCCTACCTCCAGAAGTTCGTTGTCAGCGCTGTCGGCACGACCGTGAATGCGAACAATCAGGTCGTTGACACCTGGCTGCTCATGGGCGTTTCAAAGACCGATCGGCCGACCGTTGCATCCGACTGGTCGAAATTCGTCATCGTCACCTCCACCGACCAGACGTGGAGCGATGCCCCGGCCCTCGGTTGCGACGAAATCAATCTCTATTTCACCTACAATATGATGGTAAAGGCCACGGGTGCATTCAATACCGCACGCCAGCTGGTGCTCTCGAAGTCCCTGCTTTCCGGTTCAAACCCGCCGACTCAGATTCCCGCCGACCAATACCGGTTCTTCAATGTCGGGGGGTTCTCCCATGTTCCTGTGTCCTCATTCGGAACGACCAAGACGGAGTGGTTCGTCTATCAGGAACAGAGCTTCAGCGAACAGTCGCAGATCCACCTCTTTTTCCGCGGTAACAAGACCGTGCCCGGCGATACCAGCAACCTGACGGGTGATTTCCCGGTAGGCGTGCCCGCCTTCACCAGCGCTTCCGCGGCGCGCCAGAAGCAAAGCGGTGCGGTCGTTCCGCCACAGCTCGACCACGCCGGCGACCGTATCATGAGTGCGATCGCTCGAGGCAACAGCGTTTGGGCCGCTCATACTGTCACCGGCACCAACGGCACTGAAATCCGCTGGTACGAGTTCGACATCACCTTCTTCCCTTCAGCCCCGACGCTCAAGCAGAGCGGCTCGGTCAATGTCGGTCAAAGCGGGATTGGCGGCCAGATCGATAACTTCAACCCCAGCATCATGGTCTCGGCTGCCGGTGACATGATGGTGTCTTTCAGCTCGGCCGGTCCGCAAAACTTCCCGTCGATGGTTTACACCTGGCGGTCGAAGACCGATCCCGCCGGATTGACTCGCACACCTGAACTTGTAAAGTCTGGTCCTCGCTCGTATCTCGGTGCCGGATCGGGCCTTGAGAAGTGGGGCTTCTATTCGGGGCTCGCACTTGATCCCGGTGATCAGGCAACCTTCTGGATGCTGAATCAGGTTCCGACGGCCACTGGCAATTGGGAAACGTGGTTCGGCGGCGCCACTTTGACGCTATCCGGCGGCGGTGGCGGGGGAGGTCTCCCGGTGCCATCGGCTCTCGAACTCACCAGCCCGAATGGTGGAGAGAATCTCGTCACCAAGGTTGACCGGCTCATCACGTGGAATGCCACGGGTGACGCGTCCGCGCCAGTTTCGCTATTCCTCTACAAGGGCACGACTCTCCTGGGCCCCATTGCCCAGAACCTTCCGGCCGATTCCGGCGTCAACGGATACTCCTGGAACGTTGGCCAATTGCTGAACAACGCAGTGATCACCAGCGACCCGAATTACCGGATACGCGTGTCGTCAGTGAACGATCCGGCGGTATTTGATGACAGCAATTCCTTCGTGCGAATCACGGAGAAGGTTGAAGTCGTTGCGGGCGTGCCTGACGATACCGCCGTTCTGAACCCGACCCATATCTTTGCATTGGGCGAGCAGGTGCCGCTCGACAGCAAGACGACCAAGGGTCAGGCGCCGTACTTCTATCAGTGGTCGCCCCAGGACTTCCTCAGCAATCCCAATTCGCCCAATCCGATCGCGTCGCCCACCGGCACGATCAAGTACACGCTGACAGTCAGCGATGCCACCGGCGCATCGACCTCGAAGGAAGTCACCCTCATTTCGGGTAACCCATTGCGGGCCAATGCGGGCGCCGACCTGCTGTTCCCAGCGGGAGGCGTCGTCGTTCTCGAAGGTTCCGTGAACGGTGGAACCCCGCCCTACACGATCAATTGGTTCACCTGTGACCCCGTGGTATCCGGCTGCGTTACACCAGTGGCAAACGTCATTCAGCCGGCTGTTACGCCGACCGGTCCCACCACCTACTTCCTGCGGGTGAACGACTCGGCCGGTGCGACCCGCATTGATAGCATGGTCGTGAACCCCGGCTTTACCATCGGCTTCGAGAACGAACCGGGTGATGGCGGACTCGTGTCCAAGTCTCCGGTGAAGTCGCTCTACCAGGCCGGTGAGGCCGTCACGATCACCGCTCAACCCAACAGCGGCTTCAAGTTCGAGAACTGGAGCAATGGTGCGACCGGTTCAACGAATCCACTTGTGATCGCCTTCCCGAGTCAGAACCTGACGGTCCGGGCGGTCTATAGCAAGATCTCAAGCGGCACCGAGGAGCCGCCCACCACCAATCCGATTCCGGGCATTTGCAACCCAGGAGCGGGTGGCGCTCTTATGGTCAGCCTGGCCACGATCCTGTTTGTCGGACTCGGCCGCAAGAGCCGGCGCCGCAAGTAGGGCGTCGTTGAAAGGGTGGCGTCGTAGCGCAATTCCGCCGATGAAGTGACATCCAACGCGGCACATTCCCAGCGGGAGTGTGCCGCGTTCTTTTTATGACGGCCAAACGAGAGGTCGCATTCTTCATGGTGCGAGATTGACTGGTAGTTTGATCCAGTGCCCAATCATCGCACGCGGGATTAAACTCCCTGCATCTCCGGCGAGGCATGTTCGCCGGTTCCGCTGCAGGAGGCCCACGTGCGTAAACCAGTCACACTGATCACCGGCGCCAACGGCGAGATGGGCCACGGCCTTATCGAGCGCATCGGCCAGGACAAGGAGCAGCACGTCATTGCCCTGGACCTGCGTCCGATCGACGAACGCCTCGCCGGTCATTGCGTGGCCGGCATCGTCGGCGACATTCTCGACAACAATCTGCTTCAACGGCTGACCAGCGAGTACGAGATTCACGCGATTTACCACCTCGCGGCCCTGCTCAGCACGCGCTCCGAATACACCCCGGACATCGCCCACCGGGTCAACGTCGAGGGCACGCTCAACCTGCTCCGCCTGGCCCACGAGCAATCCCGCTGGCACGGCACGCCGGTCAAGTTCCTCTTTCCCAGCTCGATCGCGGTCTACGGCTTGCCCGACGTCGCCACGAAGGAGCGTGCCGGGCGGGTGAAAGAGACGGATTTCAATTTCCCGGTCACCATGTACGGCTGCAACAAACTCTACTGCGAACAGCTCGGCCGCTACTATGCCCTGCACTACCGCCAGCTTGCCGCCGAGCGCGTGCCTTCGGGCGTTGATTTCCGCGCCATCCGCTTCCCTGGTCTGATCAGCGCCGTCACCGTGCCTTCGGGCGGCACCAGCGATTACGCGCCGGAGATGCTGCACGCCGCAGCCCAGGGTCAGCCGTATCGGTGCTTCGTCACGGCCGAGGCCCGGCTGCCCTTCATGGCCATGCCCGACGCCATCCGCGCGCTGACCCTGCTGGCAGCCGCGCCGGTCGAGAAGATTTCCCAGCGCGTCTATAACATCGGGGCCTTCAGCATCAGCGCCGCCCAGGTCCGCGACCGGGCGATCGCCGCCTTCAAGGGGGCCGAGATCACCTTCGAGCCGGACATCGCCCGTGCCGCGATCGTGGACAGTTGGCCGGCCGACGTGGACGACGCCATGGCCCGACGAGACTGGAATTGGAAAGCCGATTACGACGTGAACCGGGCCTTCGACGAGTATCTCATCCCGACCATTTCGGCCTATTATCGAAATCGTCGATGACGATCAGAGCCGGCCTGTCCTCACGCCGGTGGGGCGTGACGTCAAGCCTTTTATTGAAGGGAGGCATGGCCGCGGCCGTTGGCGGCCATGCGATTACGCGTGAACTGCATACGCGCGCCATCGGCTATTGCTGCATAGCACTCTTATACATCTTGCGATATTCCGGCAGCACTTTGGCCCAGTCAAAGCGATTGCGGACCAGGTCGCGGCCGCGGGCGCCGATCGACGTCAGCTCCGCCGGGGAGAGGCTGAAGAGTTGCTTTAGCGTCGAGGCGATGGCCCCGCGCTCCGGCTCGACGATCCGTCCGGCCCCGTGCGATTCGACTTCGGGCATGTTGCAGGCCGGCGAGATCAGCACCGGCACGCCGGCGGCCATGGCCTCCAGAATCGACAGACTGAGACCCTCGCTCTTACTCGGCTGAAGCAGCAGTGTCGTGCGGCTTAGAACGGACAGCACGGTGGGGCGATCCAGCACGCCGGTGAACGTGACCCGACCTTCCAGCCCTTTTCGGCGCACCGCCGTCTCCAGCAGCTTCTGCAGGCCAAACTCGTCATTCCCCGCGACGATGAGTTGAAATTCCTTGCCGCCGGCCGCCGCGTCGAAGCAGCCGCGCATGCCCTCGACGATGCCCTTCTGCTCGGAGATACGTCCGAGGAAGAGGATCCAACGGCGATCGCGCGTTTCGGGGAATCGCTGCATGAAGGCGTCCGGTGCCGGCAGGTTGGTGAAGGTCGCGACGTGCAGACCGTTGGGCACGAGTTCGATGCGGCTGTTGAAACCGAGGGCCCTCATGGCATTGGCCTCGCCCTGCGACAGGGCATGCAGCAGGGCCGCGCCGCGGAGGTTGGCATGCTCAAACATGACGCCGGCCAGCTTCTTCTTCAAGCGGCTGCGCTGCCAGGCCCAGGGCATCATCATGCTGTGCGGCGTGATGATGTACGGCTTGCGTGCCCGGCGAGCCGCCTTGCCGGCCGCCCAGTTCTGTCCGGTCCACAGTCCATGCAGGTGTACGAGATCGGCCTCGCCGACAAGGCGACTGATGTCGCGATTGAAGGCGGCCGACTTGCCCAGCTTGGAAGAGTCCGGCGCGTCAAAGCGGAGCACCTCGACGCCGGGCACGGCGGGCGGCGTGCCATAGCGGCCGCCCGCCAGTGTGGCAATGCGGCAAGTGTCGCCGCCCGCGGCCAGCCCCGTGGCCAGTTCAGGCAGGACGCGCGCAATACCGCCCCAGGCGGAGTCGAGGGATTGAACGACGTGGAGGATTCTCATGCGGGCGTGTTAATCGGATTTGAGCAAATTCGCGAACCTACGTCACGGTCTTTACGAAATCTTTAATGAACAAAATCATGACAAACGTCGTCACAACGACGATGAGCGTCATCAGCACCGTCACCAGCGTTGTCCCCCGGATCATCCCCTCGGTGTAGGTCGCCATGATGTGCGGACGGGCCAGCACCAGCATGGAGATCAGCACGGCGGCGATCGACGGCCAGATGAGAATGGAGTGGATGTAGCTGTAGTACCACACCCATTTCGGCACGTCCTGCTCGTAGCCGATGGCGCGGTGGACGAAGTGTCCGCGAACATAATAGACCGGGTGCCCGTCGGGCTCGTTGATGTAGCCATTGGGCGCATCACCGCCGATGATGGCATAGGCGACGGCATAGGCCAGAAAATTCGCCAGCCCGAGCGTGATCATCCAAACGCAGAGCCGGTTGCGCTTCAGTCGGTCCATGCGTGGATTGTCGCGGCTGGCGGCGGAATTGGAAAGCGATCAGCCGCCGAATCTATTCCCGGCGTCGCTCGCCAATGACTTGCTCACTTCGGGTCGCTCCGGAAGGGCGGGTGGCGCCCCTTCACCGTGGCTGGCGCGATGGCTGATCCCTTTCTCCGGTGGCTGGCCGAAAAGTTCGGGATGGATGTACGTGCCGCATTCTCCGGTCGGTTTGTCGATTTCCACCGGGGCGCCATGCGCCCGCATCCACGCATCGTCGCGCACGGCTTCGATTCGCCAACAGACCTTCTGTCCCGGGTGACCGCCCGCGATCTCGAAGCGGTTATCGAGCTCCTCGTGGGCGATGTGCAGATCGGGCGCGGCGAGACCGATGGCGGTCAGCGTGTAGCTGACATTCCGATTGATCTCATGAAAGTACGCCGGCAGCTTGACCCATGCGCGACCGGCGCTGTCAAGCACGATGTTGCCTCGATAGACATTGAGAGGCTCCGGCGACTCGATGCAGTAATGCACCAGGTATTTATTCGCCGGATCGGCCGGATGATCGATCTTGAATGACTTGGTCCCTCCCACGGCGAAGTCATCATTGACGATCAGGTCCTGCGTTACCCGGACGTCGCCGGCAAAAAGACCCGCGTAGCTGAACCCGGGCGTGCCGCTGATGATTTCGCCATAGACCGCCTTGCTCGAGTCTGTTAGCGTGCCGCCACTCGCCACGCCATAAACGCCTGTGCCCGCGCTTCCTGCTTTGGCGTAAATCCCATAGCCGCCCGGACTGCTCGTTTCGCCATAGACGCCATAGGTGGTCCCAGATGTTGCGAGCGCGATTCCATAAACGCCATACCCGCTCGTGCTGAAGCACTGGAAGTAACCACCCAGGTTTACGCCGGTAGCCGCTGTGGACTCGCCACTGACGCCGGTTCCAGCCATGCTGTCACTTCGGCCGAAAACGCCGGACTTGGCGCCTGCGAGCGCAGTCGCCACGCCAACCACACCGGCAGACCCTATGCTTTCGCCATAGACGCCGACGCCGCTGCTGCTGTCGCTCAGACCCTGCACACCGTATCGGGTTCCTGTCGTATTGGTTGCATACCCGCGGACGCCGGCGACGCCGAAGCTCTCGCCATTTACTCCGATGCCGCTGGCGCTGTTACTCAGGCCAAACACGCCGTAGGTCGTTCCCGTCGCGGCATTGGCATAGCCTGACACCGCCCGGCTGTTGTTTCCGGTGCCGAAATTCTCGAAAAAGCCCGTGCTGATGTTCTGAGAGTTGGACGTGTTCGACAGGTGCAGCAAGGTGCCGGAATTAGACGTGCCGGTAAAAGGGAGTTGCAATCCCGCGGTCTGGGCCGTCGTTGCATAGACCGCATAGGGAGTCGGCGTGAGGGGCTGGCGGGGCGACAGTTCAACGAACGAAGGCGCAAACGGGGACGCACAATTTCCGCTAGTCGCGTCGGGCCGTATCTCGATGCCAAGCCAGAGCGGGGCGCCAATCATGACGTTTGGGCCGAAATCCAGTTGCACAGTGAACAATCCAGTGCTGACTGCCACGTTATCGTGACAGACCACCGGACCAATGGAGTTGCCCGAATCGCTTACGTCAAGCCAGAGCCGGAAGCGCATGTCAAACGAGCCGGTCGCGGGAGCAGCGGCGTTCTTGAGCTGGCCCTGGTAAATGAAGGCAGTTCCCGGAGTTTGGGCGTTCAACGGTCCGACCGCTCCGAGAGGAATCACCAACATGGATGCGACAAGCACTCCGGCGGCACGCATCGCGACCTCCTTCTTCAGCAAGACCATTACCCAAGGCGCAGTCTGGACGGCGCGTCATGGGTCTATGAATGTGTCCGCGTTTGTGTGATCGAAGCCGTCAAAATTGGGCTGAATTGTTCCGTTTTTTGCGATTTCGGACCATGAGCCAGGTGCTTCAATGGTGGATTGTGCCATCGCGATGGTGACATCGCGGGCGGTGCCGACGCCCGCATCGATGACGATCGGAAGGAGGGGATCATTCTCGTGCAGCATCTCGAAATCGATGCGAGTATTGTTCGGATTGACCACGCCCTGGCCAAACTGCATGGATGGTATCAATGGGCACGGTGAATCGGCTGTTTAGACCTAGAGTGCTCGTCAGGAACACGTCGCGCCGGCCAACAGGTCAGATACGAACGCGGACACATCAGCGGAATTGACGCCGCCAATGCCGTCGATGTCGGCGCAGGTGCAAACACCCGCGCCCGTGAAGCATCGGGTGAACTTTTGAATGTCAGCGCCGTTGCGCAGTCCGTCACCGTTCATGTCGCCCGGGCAGGTGCAAACCGTTGAGACGACCCAGAACCCGCCGGTCAATTCAAAGGTGCCGCCGAACATGAACGGCGGAACTTGGGCGTCATGCTGACCAATCGTGCCAGAAAGAGAGAACGAGCCGCCCGCGCTGTTCATACCCCCGCCACCATCCACCGTGTGCCAATCGATTTGGAATTGGCCGAGAGCTTGGCTGACGGTCACGGCAACGATCGCAGCACAAATACAGTTTATCGAGTGCTTGAAAAACATGGTTGTCTCCTTGACCCTCGTTTAATGTGGAGTCGATTCGGCGGCGGCGCTGGATACAGGTTCGGCCAAAACCATCACCGATTCATGGTCTGTTTCGACGTGCGCGCGAGTGACGCTGTAGTTCAAACCCTTCTCCGGCGGCTGTCCGTAGAACTCCGGATACTGATAGGTTCCCTTGTCTGACCCTTCCTTGTTGACAACGTCCTTGGGGGGGCGGTTGCGAACGAACAGGTCGTTGCGATCGGCATCGACTCGCCACGAGACTTCAGTATTCGGGGCGCTCGTGCGAATCTGAAAGCGATTGGCCTGAATCTTTTTGCTGACCATTACCTGCACAAAGGCCGCCCCTTCGCTGATCACAGTCAGTTGATACTTGAAGTTGGTGTTGATCTCGCTGAAGTAGTCAGGAAGCTCTACCCATGCATAGCCCGAGGAGTCGGTCACAATATTGCCGACGTAAAAGTTTTGAGGCATGGGGCTCTCCGCCGCATAGTGGAGAAGATATTTGTTTTCCGGGTCGAACGGATGATCAATGCGGAATGACTTCGTGCCGGTTGCACCTGAGCTGCCAAAGCTCAGGACTCCCCAGCCGGAGGGGCTTAGGGTAGCGCCATACACGCCGATGTTGACGCCTGTCGTACTCGAAGCTTCGCCATAGACTCCAAAGCCAGTAGAACTGCTGGCGTAGCCGCTCGCGCCGGTGCGGACGGCAATTCCAGAAGTACCAGTGCCGGTACTGCTGAAGCTCTCTCCCTTCACACCATAAGTGACGCCCCCTGAGTTTGTCGCCTCGCCATATACGCCGACTCCCGAGTTACTTCCTGACAAGCCGCGCACACCATTTGTTTGCCCGGTAGTGGCGAAGGCAAACCCATAGACTCCTCGCCCGCTTGTACTGTTGGACTGACCCAATACGCCGTAGGTTGTACCGGTACTGGCATGGGCCACACCAAAGACTCCGCGACCATCCGGGCTGAACGTGCTGCCCTGAACGCCCTGGGTGACACCCGATGCTGCTATTGCGTTGCCCAGAACGCCGATGCCGGATGTGCTTAAGGTAGCGCCTTGCACGCCAAAAGTGGCGCCAACATTGGTGGTGGCCAAACCAAAAACACCCGTGCCAGAGTCACTTGAGGTCTCGCCGCGCACGCCAATTGCCGGACCGGTACTCGCGTTGCCACGCCCGAGGACCCCGACGCCGTCCATGCTTGCCGCTTCCCCGCGAACGCCATAGGTACTGCCGCCGGCGGCATTGGCGGCGCCGAAAACACCCACGCCGGATGTGCTCGAACTCTCCCCGCGTACGCCACAATTCGCGCCGCTACTGTTGGTCGCCAAGCCAAATACGCCGCGCCCGACAGGATTAGAGGTCTGGCCGTGAACTCCCGAGGTGTAGCCATTCCCAAGAGTTGTGGTAGATAAGCCTATGACGCCGATCCCTTCGTCGCTCGCGCTTTCAAAAAATCCGCCTGCGTTTCCGCCGGTGGCGGACGTCGCGAGGCCGTGGACTCCTCTTCCGAACTCGCCAGCGCTCCGGAAGTAGCCGCCGACGTTGGAGCCGCTCGTGTTGTAGGCGTAGCCTTCAACTCCACGTCCAGTTGGGCTGGCGGTTTGGCCGTTTACCCCGATGTTGAGCCCGCTGTTGGCGGTTGCGTGCCCAAAGACTCCCTGTCCATCGGGGCTTGGGCTGACGAATCGGCCACCAAAGTTGACTCCGCTAGTAGCCTTTGCGTGACCGACAACGCCAGTGCCAGTCGTGCTCTCGCTCTCGAACCAGCCGCCAACATTTCCACCTGTTGTCGATGAAGCCACGCCGAAGACGCCGAACCCTTGCGTGCTCGTGGTCCATCCATGCAAGCCATAGACTTGACCCGTAGCGCCGCTCGCCACACCGACTACGCCCGATTCACCAGAAACCACAGAGCCGTTATTGCCATAGATGATGTGGTTGCCGCTGGTTCCGGTCAGCGTCAGCGGATTGGGAACCGATTGCAGGAAAGCGGTCGAGTTCAGTCCGTCGAGGCGGTCGGCGTTCAACGCAAAGTGGGCGTAGGGCGCCGCCGACAGCGCCTGGCGCGGCACGAGCGGCGTGCCGTCCACCGTCACCTCCAGCCAGCGCTGATTTCCATTGAAGACGCCGGCCCCGAAGTCTACCAGCACGGTGAACAGGCCGTCGCTGACGGAGACGCCCGGCAGCGTCTGACTTGCAAGCGGCGTTCCGCCCGAGGCGACGGGATACAGCTTGAAGTCCATGTTGAACGAGCCGTTGGCCGGGCTGCCGGCGTTTTTGAGTCGGCCCTGATAAGTGAAAGCGGTGCCCAGCGGCTGGGCCCACGAGGTGGAGGCCGCCAAACAGACAAACAACAAACCGGCGACAGGATGGGTTCGCATGGCTCTTCACCCTATTAACAGGACTGAAAAAGTAACGCATTCATAATACAGCCGCATGTCGCAATTTCATCATATTTCGAACGCTTGGCATGAGATTCGCTCGCCTTATCGGGCCGAGCGGAACGGCGGATCATTCGGAGCGGGCGCGGGCTGTCTGATCGAATGGGCGATTTGAAGGAACAAAACCACTTCTTACCGTGAGATCGTCCCTTCGATGGGCGAACTGGCGGTCGCGTAGAGCTTGCGGGGAATGCGACCGGCGTGGAACGCAAGATAGCCGGCCTCGATCGCGTGCCGCATGGCCGTGGCCATGGTCACGGCGTCCCGCGCCTGGGCGATACCGGTGTTGAGCAGCACCCCGTCAGCCCCCAGCTCCATCGCAACGGTCACGTCGCTGGCCGTACCCACGCCCGCGTCCACGATGATCGGATAGGTCGGGTCATTCTCCCGCAGCATTTCGAGAATGATGCGGATGTTGTTCGGATTGAGCACGCCCTGTCCGCTGCCGATCGGGCTGGCCGCGGGCATGACGCTGGTGGCCCCGGCCTCCTTGAGGCGGCAGGCCATAGCCGGGTCGTCGCTGGTGTAGACCAGCACCTCGAAGCCATCCTTTACCAGCTCGCGCGTGGCCTCCAGCGTGCCGACCGGATCGGGCAGCAGCGTCTTTTTATCATGCAGCACTTCGAGTTTGACCCAGCTTGCGCCGGGGTTTTCGATCTGCTCGAGGATGTCGCGGCCGAGCCGGGCGACGCGAATCGCATCTTCAGCGGCAAAGCAGCCTGCCGTGTTCGGGAGAATCGTATAGCGACGGGTGTCGATGAAATCGAGAATGCTGCGATTCTGAGCGTCATAGAGACGCTCGCGGCGCACGGCCACGGTGATGACCTCGCAACCGCTGGCCTCGTGGCAGGCCTTCATTTCCTCGTAGGTGCGGTACTTGCCCGTGCCGACGAAGAGCCGCGACTTGAAACTGCGTTTGCCGATCTTGAGCGGGGGGGTGTCCATATTATTTTCAATGGCCGTACGGCCCGGTTTTTCCTATTGAATTGCGAACGAACCAACGCCGGGCTTCTCATTCGCGGCTGTGTTGCCATGAGGAGCGTTACGAAGGATAGGCGCGAGCACCTCGGCCGCCCACGCCTTCGACAGCCAACCGATGTGACCGCCATCGTGCCCCAATCGCCGCCATTCGGGCGTCCAGGGAATCTGCTTTAGGCGGTCCTGCACAAGGAGCGCGCCATTGGGCGATTTGAATCCGACGTAGCCCGCCGAGTCACTTTTGCTGCGGTCGATGGTCCCCATGGTCCGGGTGCCCCAGCCGAGCATGATCGTATCCTGTGGACTGTAGAAACTCACCACCCCGCGCCGCGAGTGGGACAACGTCTGCGTCAGATCAGCCTCAGGCGAGATAGCCGCGGCGATCAGAACGACCTGATCCAGAATAACGTCGGACGGCAGAGCATCGACCACCAGCTTTGCCAGCCCGCCGCCGCCACTGAACCCGACCAACTGAATCGACTGTGCGGGATTGCTGCGCGCGCGTCGGGCGATATCGTCGGCCATGGAACTGGCTCGGCGGCGATTGGCATCGATGTCCGTGAGATTGATCAGTGAGCCAAACGGCCGCACGCCCCAATCCACGGCGACCAGGTCGTCGGTGATGCCAGCCTTGACCAGCCCCGCACGCGCCTCGGCAAGCTGCCAGGCGCCGCCCTCGACGCCGGGCAGCATGACGATGACGCCGCGCGAAGCGTCATGCCGCGGCCATTCAATCTGGGCATCGTGACAACCGGCTCCGCCGAAAAGGGCGAGAAGTCCGCCCCACGGGTATCGCAGCGAGAGTCTCATGGGGAGCGCAAAGCGCGACATGCCGGTTCTTTCGCGTGCATCGTCTTGCGATTTCGAATCGAGGCAAGCTTCAATGCATCAACGATGCAGCGAGTTCTCGATTCGCTCGATGGCGTATTCCAGCTCCGGTCCGTCGAACGGCATCGAAACGACATCGCCCAGGCGCTTGCCCAAAAGCCTTCTTGCCAGCGGGGTTTTGTACGAATAGACCTTCTTATTGATGTCCGCCTCTCCGGCGCCCTGCACGGTTACCAGGACCGATTCGCCACCGGACTTGGGTCGAAGCGTGATGAGCTGACCGATGCTCACGTGATCCTCGGGCACTTCGTTTGGATTGAGCACCTTGGCCAGCGCAATCTCCGAGTTGAGTTGCGCCAGCCGTGCGCGAAGCAGGTCGCGCTCCTCGAGGGCGAACTTGTACTCCGAGTTTTCGCTCAGATCGCCCAGCGCGGCTGCCTCCCCGATGGCCCTGGCGTTCTCGCGCATCTTGACGTTGACCAGGTCGTCGATTTCCTGTTCCTTCGACTTGAGGCCCGCTTCGGTGAAGTACAGCACCGATTCATCATCCCACGGGGCGACCTTTTGCTTGACATACAGTTGTGGAAACTGGTCGCGGACGATGTTCAACATCTCGTCGCGCACGGTCGGGCCCAGGCCGTCGGCCCGCTCCACCTGGCGGCGGATGGTCATGGCCATGCCTTGCGACTGGCTCGCCAGCGTCTCGCGGAAGCGGCCGTAATCCCTTGCCGTAAGCCCCGCGCGTACGCTCGCCCGCATGTCATTGACATGCTGGCCGCCGGCCTTGCCTTCGGACAATCGAGCCGGGCCGACGAGCGCGAGGATGAGATTAAGAAGGTCGAGGGCGGGGGGAATGCCGAGATCGGTCTTGACCTTGGGTCCCTTCCACATCCACATGAGCAGATCGGTGTAGCGCCCGGGGTCGGCCAGCGACTTGCTGACGGAGGGGCGAAGCAGATCGATCTTGCCCGCGCTTTCCAGTTGCTTGACCATGCCGTCAATCAAACCTGACGGAGAGTGCAAAGCGAGTTCCGCGTACAGCTCCTCCCAGCGATCGGGGAAGGCTTCCTTTACTTCATCCAGCGCCAGCGACCATAG
>CAYXEY010000050.1:0-16045 GCA_964464105.1 uncultured Planctomycetaceae bacterium | reverse complement strand
TAGCTCAGTTGGTTAGAGCACCTCGTTTACACCGAGGGGGTCGGGGGTTCGAGTCCCTCTTCGCCCATTCTGACACAAGTCGTGTTTTGACGCCGGTCGCGATCAACCGCACCGTCCGCGTTAAGCGATCGCGGCGATGCCCGCAAAGGCGCTTGCCCGGCGCGTACGTTTCACGCACAGGCTGAAAATTGCGACCAGGGTGAGGCGCAAAGCGGCATGACAAGTTGGGTTGCCCGGCATACGCCGAAACTCGTGGTCTGCCTCCGCGAGGGTTACACGGCCAGGACCTTCGTGGCGGATGGCCTGGCGGGATTGACCGTCGCCGTGATCGCCTTGCCGCTGGCCATGGCATTGGGCATCGCCAGCATCCCGCAAAGCGTCGCGGATCAGCTCACGGCCATTCACCCGTGGCTCACTCCTCCGGCAATGGGACTGTTCACGGCGGTCATCGCCGGGTCCATCATCTCTGCATTTGGGGGTTCGCGGTTTCAGATCGGCGGGCCAACGGCTGCGTTCATGCCGCTGGTCTTCAGCATCTGCGCCGCGCACGGCTATGAGGGCCTGGTGCTGGCCACATGTATGGCCGGCGTCATCCTCATCCTGCTCGGGGCGTTTCGCTTTGGCGGGGTGATCAAGTTCGTGCCTTACCCGGTCACCGCCGGCTTTACCGCCGGGATCGGCGTGGTCATCCTCGCATCGCAGATCAAGGACTTCTTCGGCCTGACGGTGCTCACGCCCGAGGGCAGGCCCGCGACGATTCCCGCCGAGTTCCTCGGCAAGCTCGAGCTTTTCTGGTCCGCACGCGACACCGTGGGCTGGCACAGCGTGGGGATTGGCCTGGGTTCATTGCTGATGCTCGGGCTGCTTCGCCGAGTCGCGCCGCGCGTGCCTGCGGCCATCGTTGCGGTGGGCCTGAGCGCCCTTGTCGTCAAACTGATGAACTGGTCGACAACCCTGCAGGTCTTTGACGGCGTGCACGCCCGCCCGCTGGTCGAGACCATCGGCACGCGCTTTGGCGGCATCCCTTCGAGCCTCTCCGCGCCGCACTTTCCCGCTGTCTCAATGCAGATGATTCGCGAACTGATTCCGTCGGCCACCGCGATTGCATTCCTTGGCGCCATTGAAAGCCTGCTCTCGGCCGTCGTCGCCGATGGTATGACCGGCTACCGGCACCGGTCAGATCAGGAACTTGTCGCGCAAGGGACGGCGAACATTGCGAGCGCGCTCTTCTTCGGACTGCCGGCCACGGGCGCAATCGCGCGCACCGCGGCCAACATCCGCAGCGGCGGAAAGACGCCGGTCGCGGGCATCCTTCATGCGGTCTTCATCCTCGCGTTCATGGTGGCCCTCGCGCCCCTGGCCAAAGCCGTGCCGCTGGCGTCGCTGGCGGCAATCCTGGTGATGGTGGCCTGGAAGGTGAGCGAACTTGAGCATTTCAGAATGCTCCTGCGGGCGCCGAAGCCCGACGTGCTGGTGCTGCTGACCACCTTCGGCCTGACGGTGCTTTTCGACCTGACGCTTGCGGTCGGCACCGGCATCCTGTTGGCGTCGATTCTGTTCATGCGTCGAATGGCCCAGGTCACGACCGTGACGGGGATCATCGAGGGAGTGGACGAGGGTCAGGAGACCGAGGCCATTGACCCGAAGGATCCTGGTACGGTTCGCGAGAAGCGCATTCCCCATGGCGTTGAGGTCTATGAGATCAACGGCCCATTCTTCTTCGGCGTGGCCAACAACTTGCGCAATGCCCTGGACCAGATTGAGAAGCCGCCGAAGGTCATCATCCTCCGCATGCGCTACGTTCCGCACATCGATGCAACAGGTCTCAATGCGCTGCGCGAGTTTCACGGTCGCTGCGTCAAGCACGGCACGAGGCTGCTGCTGGGCGGTGTCCACGCGCATCCACTCTTTGAAATGGTCCGCGCCGGAATGGATGTTGAGATCGGCCTCGAGAACATCCACGAGAATCTGGATGACGCGCTGGCGCGGGCCCGGGCGATCGTCAATGGCGAGGGCAGCCCCGGCAGTCCCGCAGAAACGGTCACTGCGTCAGCAGTCTAGCGATAAAAAGGTTGACGTTGCTTGCGTGGATTGCTCAGACTGCATGGCATGTCAGACCGGGAAATCGACTGCGCGTCCGTCAAGCGGCGGCGCCCGATGGAAGTCGGACCCAGGCCGAAATTGGGCAGCATGACGGGTGCGCGTCCTGGCGAAACCGGCAAATCGTGTAGGGGGATCGGGCTCCGACGGATCACTGATAGAAAGTTGAATGCCCGTCGGCATTTACGAACGCGACATTAGCGCAACTCCAGACGCTATGCCAAATATCCGAAATAGACAGGGCATTTTCCTATGCCGCGCGAAGTTGCGTGCGCAGGGGTCTTACGTGCCAGGGGAGTATGGCGCATGGTCAGGCATGAAACAGGCTCGCCGATTCGAACATTATCGAACCGCTGGTTCGAGCTCATGCTCGTGACCATTGTGCTGGGTGTCGTGCTGATCGCACACCATGTCGTCAACATCTCCGGCGTGATGCTGCACTTCTTCTACCTGCCCGTCATGATTGCAGCGAACTACTTCGGACGTCCGCTTGCGGCCCTGACGGCGGTGTTCTCGGTGCTGGCTGTTGCCATCTTCACGATGCTGGCCCCCGAGCACTACATGCTGACGATGGGCACCAAGGCGACGTTGTACTTCACGCTTGGCGCATGGGCCGGGTTTCTCGGTCTCAACGCGCTGCTCGTCGGCTCGCTGTTTGATCAGCGGGCCGCGCAGCAGAAGGAGCTGCGCCAGGCATACCTGGGCATCGTCGAGGTGCTCTCGAAGTATCTGCAGGCCGCGGATCAATACACCAAAAGCCATTCGATGCGCGTGGCCTCGCTGGCCGAGTCCATTGCCGAGAAGTTGGGCCTTAAGCAGACTGATATTGAAAATATCCGCGTCGGCTCGCTGCTGCACGACATCGGCAAGGTGGAAATATCCACGCGTCTGATTCAAAAGGCGGCGGGTCTGACCGAAGCCGAGCAGGCCGAGATGAAGACCCACACCGTGCAGGGCGCCGAGCTGGTCGGTTCGCTCGGCACCATCCTGGAAGGCGCCGTGCCGATCATCATGCATCACCACGATCACTTCGCCGCGACCTCGAAGGCCGAAGGCAAGCATGGTGAGGACATCCCGCTGGGCGCGCGCATCGTCGCCGTGGCCGATGCCTATGACGCCATCGTCACCGATCGTCCCTATCGCCGCGGTCGCACACCGGAAGAAGCCGTGGCCATCATCCGCGAGCAGTCCGGCAAGCAATTCGATCCGCGGATCGTCGCGGCCTTCGAGCGGGTCATGGCCACGCGGAATGAAGACTCCGATCAGGAGACGGGCTTGCGGACCAATTATCTTGAAGCGGCAGTGGTGGGGGCCGAGTCGGAACTGCGCAAGCTCACCCATGTGCTCGCCGCCGCCCATGACGACCGGACAAACGAGCCGGGGGCCGGATTGCCGGCCACGTCCGAATTAGCCACGCGCAATTGAGCCAGCATCAGGTCGATCGGGCATTGCAATCACCCGGTCCAGGCAGGCACGCTTCGGCATGCCCGGCGCGGGTTTTATGGGCTCCATTTTCCGCATTTCCACGCGAATATCCGCGTTTTTTGGCCATTGGCGCGAATCCGCTGCTCATTTACAATGCGGGGCTCGACTCGATTTCGGAAGTCAAACGAACTGGAAGAGCAGACATCATGGCGAAGAAGAAGAAAATCCCGACGGCATCATTCAAGGTTCAGGCTCCCGGTGGTCAGGCCACCCCAGCCCCGCCGGTCGGTCCGGCCTGCGGACAGTATGGCGTGAACCCCGGCCAGTTCGTGCAGCAGTTCAACGAGAAGACCCGGCACTACAACGGCATGCCGGTCACCGCGGTGGTCAGCGTCTACGCCGATCGCACCTTCGACTTCATCATCAAGAGTCCGCCGGCATCGGTGCTGCTCAAGGAGGCCGCCAAGGTCGCCAAGGGCTCGGGCGTGCCGCACAAGGAAAAGGTCGGCAAGGTGACCAAGGCCCAGGTCGAGGCGATCGCCAAGACCAAGATGGGCGACCTCAACACGACGAAGATGGACGCAGCCTGCCGCATCATCGCCGGCACGGCGCGGAACATGGGCATCGAAGTTGAAAGCTGAGTCGGCTTCGGCAGCTTGCCATAGCAGAACCCCGGACGCCAGTCCGGGGCCGGGGTCTTTGGGCCAATCCCTCGTTTAGTCACCTTGCCGGGGGATGCATACCGTCTCGATCGAGCACTCGATCATGCCCTGACCTTTTTTCGGAAGAGATTTCGTAGCGCAGTATCTCCCGAATCGATCAGCACCTCCTCGTAATACGAGCGGTTGAAGATGCCGATCCGCCCACGCTCCGGCAGGCGGCAGGTGGTCCGCGAGAGGAAGTTGTCTCGTCCGCTGTGAGGCACGGAGGGGAGGGACAAAGAGACAAAGGGACAGAGGGACAAAGTGGGGGTGCCATGCCGACGGCCGTTGCGTCGGCATGTCTGACGCCCGGGTAGAATGTCTATATGGCCCCGCCTTACCGCCATCGACACGTTCTTAAGATGACAGGCGCTTGGCTGACTCTTTTCATCTTATCACTCTGGATTGCAAGCCTTTTCATAGATTACTCGGCACTACCAACGCAGAATACGTTCTGGTCAATCTATGATGGTCGCCTTGATGTGATGACCGCCCACTTCAACATCGGTGCGGTGTTTCGGCCACCATACGGTCTGCAGCGCCATACGCCCATTCGAGAACTCGGCTTCGTCGCGCCGGAATGTGGATTCGTAGGCTACAGGTGCAGGTCGGGAGTCCGCCCAAGGGCCATTGGCATCTTCAACTCCCGTTCTGGCTCCTCTTTCTCCTCACCGCCATCCCGACGGCGTGGCTGTGGCATCGCGACCGTCGCCTGCTCTCCTGTTCTCCTGATCACCAGCTCTGCGTCAGCTGCGGCTACGACCTGACCGGCAACACCTCCGGCGTTTGCTCGGAATGCGGGGAGAAGGCGACCATCGCCTTGGTGAAGCCAACTCATCCTAGCAACTAAGGTCAAATCAACATGGAGGATCAGTTGTGACTCGATTTTCGAAATCAATTCAAATCTTGGTAGCGGTAGCTGGCCTTTCGTCGACTGGGTGCAGTCAGCCAATCGGCGATCCGGTTCTGTCCTTTCGCTATGAACGAATTGAGATTCCCGCGACGATTGCGGGATTTGAAGATCTCGAAATTCGAATCCGAAGGTCCGGCCTGCCGGGGCAGGAAGAAGTTGACTATATCGATTTGAAGCGGGGGAAGGATGAGTTACGCATAGGCGCTGTAAACCCGCCATATTACCAATTCGCGAGCATAAGCAATGGCAAATTGACGCACGAGCTTACGGAATGCCGAGTTGTCGAGGCAATTTTCGACCAGCGCGACCGGCCGAAAGTCGGATCGCCGCTTCGCTGGATCGACCCCGCCACGCTTCGGAAGAATGGCGCGTACGTTAGGGAGCAAGATTTGCGCGAACTTTCAAGCCCCTAGAGGTTTCGCCGCTGGCCATTCGCGCTTTCGCGCTGGCCATAAAAGGTTTCGCAATGGCCATTCGCGCTTCCGCGCTGGCCATTCTGAAGTCCGCGCTGGCCAGCGCCGACTCCGCGCTGGCCAGTTTTGTCTTCGCGCTGGCCAGCGCGGAAGTCGCGCAGGCTCCTTATACGGGCATTAGTAGATTTTCAGCCCCGCCGCAGCCCCGATTCTCTGGACCGCTCGGTTACCGGGTTTAAGCACCCGCATTCGGGGCCAATGGGGGGACGACCGGCCTTACCAAGGCGAGATTGGGGATAGAATCAGGCGGCATGACCACCGCCCAATGGATAGACAAATCCTGCCTCGCAATTGCGATTATCTTGCCCGCGCTGCTGGTTGGGTTTGGGCGGTGGCGGGCATTTGTGTTGGGCGTGCTGGTCCATTGGGTGGTGATATTCGCCGCAGGGCCGCTGATTTCGATGGCTGACCCGAGCCGCGAGGGTGCGATGCTCGACACGATCTGGCTTCTCTTCGGCTGGCTTAGCGGCCTATTGCTCTGCACATTCGTCTGGTTGATAAAGTGGTTGATCAATCGCGCGCGGGGTCGGCGTTCACTCGCCTGATCGCTGGTGCGTGAATCCTTTCTCGCACCCATCCCGGCGCGCCGGGACAGGAATCCTTTCCTGTGTGCGGCATTTCGCGCGAACTACATGTGTGGGAAGGGATTCCCACGGCAGTGCGTGCGAGATGGGAATCGCGCACGAGCGTGTATTATCTGAATCGATGAGCCACTCTCAATCGCCACTGCCAAGCAAGAGGCCGCTTGGCAGTGCCACCTCAATCAACTTGCTCTCAAGAAAGAGCCAGTTACCGGTTTGCAGGCGCTGATGTCGGCGTAATACCGGGCCCAAGTCCGCGCGCATCTAGAAATCGCGCGATGCCCTCGGCCGCCACCTCGCAACCTGCCGACACCCAGTGCGGGTCCTTGGGGAAGCACTTCGGGAAGACCGGCGACTCCTCGAACCAGGTCAGCAGCGACTCGCACGGGAAATCGACACGCGACTTGAGCTCTTGAAACCAGCGCTCCGGCTCGCGCACATACGGCCCCAGCGGCGTGTAATAGATGCGATTGGGATCGTCGGGGCATTCACGATCGCTGTATTGAAAGTTCCTCGGGATCATCACCGTGACGAATGGCACGTGCAGCACATCGCGACAGTGGTCATTGATCAATCTCAGGTACTTCTCGGTCTCGCGCATGTAGGGCAGGCTGTGGGCCAGCGGCTGGTTGGCCACGAATTGCCAGTTGTTGGGCACCGGCAGGCCCTGAATCTGGCCGCCGCCAAACCAGGCTCGCGGACGCCAGGCGTCGCGGAGTTCGACCATCGCGGATTCGAGTCCGATTGAGCGGAACAAATGGACTGTCGGCGAGAAGTTCCAGTAGCGCCGCTTGGATTGCGACTCGAAGTCATTGAAAAAATCTGTAATATCGAGGACGTCGACGACCAGGTCGGGCTTGTACTTCGCGCCGATGTCGACCAGCAGCCGGTGACACGGCCCCGGCGAGGAGGATGGCCAGCCGAAGTTGAGCACCCGTACGCGCTGGCCCGTCCCGCGCTCGTGGTAGAGCCGTTCCAAATGCGCGGGCACTGTCTCGGTTTCGTCAAGGTAGAGACCGAACACGAACGAATCGCCGAGCACGATGATGTTGAACGTGTCGTCGCTGAAGTCGCTCGCTTCCACGCGGCTGCGGATGTTGTCGGAGTTAATGCCCTCGGTGGGATTGGGCTTGAGCCGATGATCGACATCGGTGTTGAATGTGCGCCCCACGCGGTGCTTGATGATCGCCTGTCCGGCAACCTCGGCAAGGGCAAAAGCCAGGCTGGTGCTGATCAGTAGCGCGATCACCCGGCGATCGCGGCGAAACACGGCGAGATAGATCAGCCAGGCGGTCAATCCGACGATGAGCGTGGTGGCGAGGTGCGTGAACAGCAGGGCGCAGGCCACGAAGCATGCACCGAATTGCCATGGCCTTATCCGCGTCATGAGGCGATGTACTCCGGCGGCATGGTTAAAGTCTGCGCCGTCATTTGTCAATCATGCGCCATGGAAAGCGAGCCGCCCCCATACAAGAAAAATGAGCCATCGAAGCACGTGCATTCCGGTCATATTCTGGCTGGAATCAACTAAACGCGGTAAAGTATGTCCGCCAAGATCGAATGCAAACGTCGTCTGGCAAAGGCCAGGTGCCAAGGCTCAATCTGGAGGAATCGGAAATGCAGATGCGCTCCGCCCTGTTCACTCTCGGGACCTGTATTTTGTCGCTGGTATCTATTGGTGGATGTACCTGGACCGATGGCGACGGTCTGGACCTGTCCGTGCGCGGCAGACTGACCCTGTCAATTAATCGGGAGTCCGGCTCGGCGAAGGCCAAGGTTTTCGGTTCGGTGAACGATCTCAATGCGTGGTTCTTTCCGGTCATCGTATTGAGCAATACCCAGGTGCTATCGGTTAATGACGTGAAGGCCACCCACGCACTGGGCTTTTTTGACACTGAAATCGGCGCGGTCAACGCGCCATCGGGATACACCGTGACATTTGATGACAAGGGAACCATCAAGAGTCTGGTTGTGACGCCACCGGTTGATTTTTCAGGACTCACTCCTGCCGATACCAATGAGGTTTCCCGCACCGGGTTTGACATCACCTGGAGTCCGTCGGGAGACCCCGATGTTCGCGTTGAAGTGAGAATTCGCGGCCTTTCAAAGAATGAGTGGGAAGATGATGACGATGACGAGCCGGGATATACGTTGGAGACGATTTCCAATCTGTCCGACAGCGGGAGCGTGACGGTAGGCGAACCGGACCTGGCGAAGTTTCTCAACGGCGAGATCGAACTGCGCGTCACGCGCTATCGCAAATACTCGGGCGATCTGGGATTCAAGGAGTCCTCGATCCGAGTTTCCTGCGTGGCCACGCGGTCCGTGATCCTGACGGACTAGGGCGAGTTTCGCGGTATCGATCCATCAACTCATGATCGAATTGAGATTCTGAAGTCAGCGCGAGCTTCAGCGCTCTGTGCAAGGCCGCGGCAGTGCAGTTAGACTTCCTGTGTTGTCTGGAGCGCCGGCGCGAAGCTGCGATTTTCTTGCTCGGATTGCACATGAAGCTCATTGTCCAGATTCCCTGCCTCAACGAAGAAGCCACCCTGCCCGCCACCTTGCGCGACATTCCGCGTCAGATTCCCGGCATCGACAAGGTCGAGATCCTCATCATCGACGACGGCTGCACCGATCGCACCCTGGAAATCGCCCGGGAGATGGGCGTCGAGCACATCGTGAAGTTCCCGGGCAACCGCGGCCTGGGTCACGCCTTTGCGTCCGGCATGGACCGGTGCCTCGAACTGGGCGCCGATATCATCGTCAACACCGACGGCGACAATCAATATTACGGCGGAGACATCCCCCGGCTGGTCGCGCCGATCGTCGCCAAGCAGGCCCACATCGTGATCGGCGACCGCGAGCCGGAGAAGGTCGCCCATTTCACGTTCATCAAAAAGAAGATGCAGACGCTCGGCAGCCGCGTGGTCAGCCGATTGGCCGGCATCACGGTGCCCGACGTGCCCAGCGGCTTCAAGGCCTACAGCCGCGAGGCGGCCATGCGCGTGACATGTTCGACGGACTTTGACCACACGGTCGATCACGTGATTCAGGCCGGACGCAAGCACCTCATCGTCAAGAGCATTCCGATTCGCACGAATGAGAAGCTGCGCGAAAGTCGGCTGTTCTCCAATATCGGCGTGTTCATCACGCGGTCGATGGGCATCATGGTGCGGGTGTATTCATCGTATCAGGCGATGAAGGTCTTCTCGGCCATGGGTATCATGACTTTTCTTGTCGGCGTGGCCATTGGTGTTCGCTTTCTATCGATTTTCTTCTTCGGCGCCGAGGGCGAATCAGACAAGCACGTGCAATCGCTCATCCTCGCGGCCATCCTCATGCTGGCCGGGTTCCAGATGGTGCTGACCGGCATCGTCGCGGATTTGATCAACAGCAGCCGTGCGGTGGTGGAGGATGTTTCATACCGGCTGCGGCGCATGGAACTGGAAGACGCCGAGCGTCATCCCGCGCGGGCCGAGCAGATCGATCATCGATAGCGGCGCTTCTGCCCATCAGCCGCTATTTACAAATAACTATCTAATTAGAATTGGCGCGATGTGCTTAGCCACGATGTTTCGCGCGGTCCAGCCGAAGTGGCCGCCGGCGTGACCTTGCAGGGCGAGGTCGGCGGTCCAGGGGATTTCGCGGAGCTTCTTCCGCAGCTTGCGTTCGTCGTCGTACATGCCGATGGGGGTCTCGAATCCGACCGCTCCAGCCGATGCGCCGTAGTCGCGATCGATCGTGCCGAAGGTGCCTGTGCCCGCACCGAGCAGTCCGACATCGAGCTTCGATGAAAAATTGTGAATGCCGCCGCTCACACGTTGCAGGGCCGCGCGCATGTCATGACGCGGTGAGATCGCCGCCGCCAGCAGCACGACGTGATCAACCGGCTGGTTCTTTGGCAGCCGCTCAACCGCGAGAATGGCGATGCCCGCACCGCCGGAGTGGCCTACCAGATGCACGGGACGGCCGGGATGGCGACGCTTGTATTCGAGCATGTTGTCGCGAATGCCCTCGGCCACGCGAATGTTGCGATCCAGATCAGTGAGGTTCACCAGGAAGCCGCCGGGGATGTCGGTGCCCCAGTTGACCACGCGAATGGCCGCCATCACGCCGCCGTCGTCCAGCCCGCGGGCGATGTTGAAGTTCGCGGGGCTGGGGCCTTCGATGCCGGGCAGCACCAGCACGAGCCCGCGATCGAGGCGGTCTGGCGTGTCGAGATCGGCGAGGCTGCATCCGCCTGTGACGCAGCAAGATGAAATGAGCAGCACGAGTATTCGAAAAGATCGAGTCATCCGTGGCCTCGAACTCTGATCATGCCGCACTCTGACTGCTTACCCATGCATCTCTCTGCAGTACGACTTACCCTGTTACAAGTCACCCTTGAACTTGGCCTTCAGCCATCCTCCGGCCTCATGCATCATATCGCCGATCGTGGCAATCTTGGCGCGGTAGCCGAATGTATATAGGCCGGATTCCCGCGGGGCACGCTCCCAGCGCGGTTCGCGGAGAATGAGGTACTTGAATCCTGCGTGCTCAAACAGCGCTTTGCTGCGGGCCATGTGCGTGTAGTTGGTAACAATGATGCATGTGTCTTTTTCTGGATCGACGCCCAGCAGAATCGCTCCGCGTGGATGGTCGCGCGTGGTCACCGATTGCTGGTCAACCAGGATGCGATCTTCCGGGACGCCCCAGCCCATGGCCACGCGCTTCATGTAGTCCGAGAACGGACCGTGGTTCATCACGATCATTCGATCAGCCCAGCCTTCGGCCATGAGCTTGGCCGATTCGACGATGCGGCTGTCCGAGCCACCGAGGCAGAGCAGGTACTTGGCGTGGCGCAATTCGCCCTGTCGATCCATCGAGCGATAGATCCACTCCTGAAAGGGCGTGGCCAGCCAGAGGATCAGCAGAATGGCGAGGGCCGCGAGGCAGCGCTCGGCGCGGCGCAGCCAGGTTCGGGCGACCGATCGTCGCGCCGGCAAACGGCCGCGCTCGCCGGAATTGTTATTGACATCACCCATTTCGGCACCGCCCAACCGTGGTTTGGAGACCCGCGGAAATCTTACGTTCAATCGACGTCCGATCCATTCGCAGATTGAATGCGTATCAATGCACGAGCCTGGCGTGCCGGCAAGCGGTGTTATCGGTCATTCCGATGCCCGCATACAATCTGTTGCATCGCCGCGCGAGTTACGACGAATAGCATGGAAGCCGCGTGGATTGACTCGATTACCGGCCGCACGACGACAGGATATCTTGAGCCGATGTCGACAGATGCCGTATTAAACCGGGTGCACGCCTTCACGGTCGACGTTGAAGACTATCACAACGTCGTCGCACGCGATTGGCTGCACCGCGAGGGCCCGCCGACCGCGGCCGTGGTGGACAATACGAGGCGAATTCTGGGTCTCCTCGCTGAGGCGGGCGTTCAGGGGACCTTCTTCACGCTGGGGGAGGTCGCCGAGCATTTTCCGGATCTTATTCGCGAGATTGCCGGGGCGGGTCACGAACTGGGTGTTCATGGATACTTCCATCGTCAGTTGTTCAAGCTAACTCCCGACGGATTCCGCCGCGAGATCGTGGAAGCGCGGAAACGGATTGAGGACATCTCGGGCAAAAAACTGCGCGGACATCGGGCCCCGGCCTTTTCCATCGTGCCGGCCACGCGGTGGGGCCTCGATGTGCTGGGCGAGGCTGGATTTGAATATGACTCCAGTATCTTTCCAGTCAAACTGCGGCGCTACGGGTGGCCCGGGTTTCCGACTGAGATCCATCGGGTGAAATTGGAAGGGGGCCGGTCCATCATTGAAGCGCCGCTTTCGACGGTGACGGTTCTTGGGCGGGCCTTGCCTGCGGCCGGCGGCGGCTATCTGCGGCATTTTCCAGCCGGCGTCACGCGCTGGGCCTTGCGGCGAATCGGCGCGGCCCGTCCGGTGATTCTGTATACCCATCCCTATGAAATTGAGTGGCCGGCCGCGCCGCTGCAGATCAGCGGTCTCGCGAAACCCGAGGCCCGTCGCGCCCGGCGGTTTGACCGGTTGCAACTCCGGAATCGAAGCACGGTGGAGGACAAACTCCGGTCGCTGCTGCGGGAGTTCCGATTTACGACGCTTGAGCGGGTGATTGAGTCCGAGCTGGGCCAGGGGGCGATGCGACGGCCTGCATAATACGACCGCTGCCTTGCCATGCAACTGATGAAGACGGGAGTCATTGATTGATCGGGAAGCCTCCAACAGAAGACCTCAGCACGGTGCTCATCACCAACGGCAACTTGTTGTCGATGGCGTCGCTGGGCGACTGGCTTTGCGAGTATGGACACTGTCTGAAGGCCGTCGTCATCACCACGAAGCTTCCCTCCACGACGTCCAATGTGTCCGGGCTCGGGCACATGTTCATGCAAAGCGGAGCGGACTACACCTACTTCAAGCTCAACACCAATCGTTTCCTGCCGCTTCAGTTCCAGATGCGCGGCCTGCCCATGACCATTCCCGGGCTGCTGCGCCGTTATCGCCTTCCGACCGAGGTCATTTACACCAAGAACGTGAATGATCACGACGTCATCGACCGCATTCGAAGCCTCGCGCCGAGCATCCTCCTCTCGTTCAGCGCCACCAGCCGCTTTTCCCGCGAACTGATCAGCGTGCCGCGACGCGTGGCCATCAATGTGCACTACGCGTTGCTGCCCGAATACGCTGGTTTGTCTCCTTACTACTGGTATGTTCATCATCGCGAGACGGTGTCCGGCATCACTTCGCACGTCATTCATCCCAAGCTGGACGCCGGCCCGATCATGCGCCAGGATCGGTTTGACTCCAGCGGAATCACCTCGGTGATGGATCTGCTCAACCGGCAGATGGAGCTGGTTTCGCCGATGCTGTGCGACTTCTACGCCGGCAAGATCAGCGAACGCGACGCTCAACCGCAGGATCTCAGCAAGCGCACCTACTACCGGCACCCGACGCGCGAGCAGGTTCAGGATTTCAAAAACCGCGGGCTGGTCTTTGGCCGGCCGATGGACTACGCGCACCTGGCCGACGTGGCCCGTCGCCTGGGTACGCAAACGCCGGCCGTGCTCAAGGGTGCATCCGTCGGCACGGCGCCGCGCGTCGCCCCGGTTGTCGCCGCCGAAGCGGCCCGGGTTCGCGACGAATGGTATGTGCCCGAGGGTCGGCCGCCGGCGTCCGGCTGGCTGGTCTATTCGCTCGACTTTGTGCTCGCCACGCTTCAGGGGTGCATCACGGAACCGGAGCGCATTCGGCGCACGGCATTGTGGCTGGCGATCGCGACCATTGTCCGCGTGTTCATGGGCATCCTGCAGTTGATCATCATGACCCTCGCCTGGATCCCTGTGGTGTCATGGCTGATGGAGATGCTGGCCCGCACGTTTACGCGCAACGCGGCGGGCTTCTTCCTGCGAAGCTGTTACTGGAAGTCGCGACTGCTGAATCTGGGAACCGACACCATCATCGATCAGGGCGTGGAAATATGGGGGCCGGGACACGTCAGCATTGGCTCGCACTGCCACATCGATACGAACGTGCGCCTGGCCGCCGGCGAACGGCGCCACCGGCAGCACGGATTCATACACATCGGTAATTACGTGCACTTGGGGCCCGGCGTGCATATTGCCGGGCGCGGCGGCGTGATCATCCGCGATTTCGTCGGCGTCATGGCCAATGCCCACCTTTACAGTGCCACCGGTGTCATTGAAGGCCCGGATGACCCCGGGCAGTTGATGAGCATGTCCCACATGGCGCCGCAGGATCAGCAGCACATCATCGAGCGGCCCATCGTGATCGACGATTACGCGTTCATTGGAATGATGTCGCGAATTCTGCCCGGCGTGCGCGTCGGATACGGGGCTGTGGTCCATGCCAATTGCGAGCTGACCGGCGATGTGCCGTCCTTCGCCAACATGGGCGGTGTGCCGCGCGGGCGGCAGATTGGATGGCGACGGCCGCGACGACGCAGTGCCAAGCTAAGTCCGAATGGACAACCGCCGCTTCCTTATTCCGAAATGGTTCGCAACGGACAGAATCATGTCGATGACGGTCTGCCTGCCCGGGGGCCGAGCGATCCATGACAGCCCATCAAGCGGATGCTCATGCACAGGCTCGCCGGGAACTCGACTCGGCGCTGGCCGCGATCGACGCGAATGCGACGGCGGTCGCGATCGCAACGGCGGCTCGCGCATTCCTGCCGCCCAGCCCTCACCTCGGCGCTGTACGGCTGCGTGTCGCCTGCCTTGCATCCTTTGTGATTGAGCCGCTTCGCCCGGCCTTGCAGCTTCAAGGGCTGCGCGCCGGACTGGCCCTCGATACCCATGTGACGCCTTTTGGGCAGGCCTTACAGGCGCTGATGGACCCCGCGTCCGAGCTTGCGGCCTTTGGTCCGGACATTGTTGTTGTCGCCCTGAGACTCGTCGATGAATGCCCGGCATTGTTTGAATCGTTCAACAGTGTTGAACCAGACGAGGCCCTTCGACTGGCCGACGACTGGATTGCCCGGCTGGAGTCGTCGCTTGCCGCATTTCGCAAGCGGAATGCCGCGCGCATCCTGATCTTGAATTGCGAGCGGCCGGCCTGGCCCGCCCAGGGAATTGCCGACGCCGCTGCTTCGCATTCGCAATCGGCATTGGTCTCGCGGGTCAATTCTGCCTTGCACGCCCTCGCGACCCGGATCAATAACACCTGCATCATGGATTACGACGCACTCATAGCCATGCACGGTCGGCGCAATTGGACAGACCCCCGGCTGGCGCTCGTCGCAAGAATGCCGATCGCCCCGGCTTATCACTGGGCCTTCGCCGGGTTTCTCATCCGGCACATTCGCCCTCTTGTCGGTCTGTCGAAGAAGGTGCTCGTGGTCGATGCCGACAACACGTTGTGGGGCGGCGTGATCGGCGACGTCGGCATCGAGGGCATCGCGCTGGGGCCGGACTTTCCCGGCAATGCGTTCGTGCTTTTTCAGAAGCGCCTGCTCGACCTGCACCATCGCGGCATCGTGCTGTGCATCGCCAGCAAGAACGAGCCGGGCATCGTGGAGGAGGTCATTGCGAGACACCCCAACATGGTGCTGCGGGCGCAACACTTCGCCAGTATCAAGGCCAACTGGTCAGACAAACCTGGAAATCTGCGCAAAATCGCAGAGGAACTCAACCTCGGGCTCGACAGTTTCGTATTCGTGGATGACAGCCCGGTGGAATGCGCCCTGATGAGCGAGGCGCTGCCTGCCGTTATGACCGTGCCGCTGCGTGAGGATCCCGCGCAGCATGCAGCGACGCTGGAGCGGCTGGATTGCTTCGAACAGTGGAGCATCACCGAGGAGGATCGGCAGCGCGGGGCCTTGTATGCCGCAGAGGCGGGAAGGCGAAGCGCCGCGGCGGCGGCCGTCGACATGCCGTCGTTTTACAGACAGCTTGATATGCGGCTTTCGATTTCCGTGGACGACGCAATGCAGGTGGCGCGAATCGCCCAACTGACCCAGCGGACCAACCAGTTCAACATGAACGCTATCCGCTGCACCGACGCCGACATTCGCCGGCTGGTGGACCTGTTTGGCGACAAGGGTATCATTGGGGCCGCACTGGTCGAACGGTCGGGGGAGGAGTGGAGAAGTCCGGTGTTTCTAATGAGCTGCCGCGTGCTGGGCCGCACGGCTGAGCAGTGCTTCCTCAAGTGGATCGGCGCGCTGGCCCGCGATGCCGGGGCCGCGCGACTGATTGCGTGGTTTAAGCCAACGGTCAAAAATCAACCGTTCGCCGGATTCTATCAAGACAGTGGTATGCGTCAGGCCGATGATGACAAGGATGTGCAACGCTGGATCTGGGACCTCGACCGGGCCGATCTT
>CAYXEY010000049.1:0-16068 GCA_964464105.1 uncultured Planctomycetaceae bacterium | reverse complement strand
TCCGCAGGATCGGGCGATCGAGATCGGATACACCTGGCTGACGCCCGCCGCGCAGCGCACGGTGATTAATACCGAATGCAAATTACTGCTGTTGCGTTACGCGTTCGATTCGATGGGGGCGGGCCGCGTGCAGCTCAAGACTGACGCACGAAACCTCAAGTCGCAGGCGGCCATCGCCCGGCTCGGTGCCGTGCGCGAGGGAACGCTTCGGCGAAACATGCGCACCCGCAACGAGATCTATCGGGACACAGTCTATTTCAGTATTCTCGAAGAAGAGTGGCCGGCGGTGCGGGCGCGGCTGGAAGAACGGTTGTCATGTTGAGGAATTGTTGACTCACCAGCAGCCGGAGCGCCATTGCCACTGAATTGTCCCGATAACCATGAACCGGACCTTCATTGACGGTCTGAAAAAACCGAAATACCCTGCGTGTGCGCGGCGAGGTCGGCTGATCCGTGGCGCGAGTCAACGTTAAACTCTTGAAACGGCGGAACTCATGCACTTTCTCGTCACCGGCGGCGCTGGCTTCATCGGCTCACATCTCGTGCATCGACTGGTCGAGCAGAACCACAAGGTGCGTGTGCTCGACAATCTGGCGACCGGCAAGCGGAACAATCTCGACGCGGTCGCAGGCAAGGTCGAGTTTATCGAGGGCGACATGCGCGATGCGGCGGTCTGTAATCAAGCATGCGCGGGTGTGGAAGTTGTGTTCCACGAGGCGGCATTGCCTTCGGTGCCCAAATCGATCGACGATCCGCGGCCGAGCCATACCACCAACATGGATGGCACGTTCAACATGCTGATGGCCGCGCGCGACGCGAAGGTGCGGCGCTTCGTCTATGCCGCCAGCAGCTCGGCCTATGGCGACACGCCGACCCTGCCCAAGGTCGAATCGATGCGGGAGACGCCGCTCAGCCCTTATGCCATTCAAAAGCTGGCCGGTGAGCACTATTGCAGCGTGTTCGCGAAGTGTTTCGGGTTGCAGACCATCGCGATTCGCTACTTCAATGTCTTCGGCCCGCGACAGGATCCTGCCAGCCAGTACGCCGCGGCCATCCCCGCGTTCGTGACCAAGATCCTCAAGGGCGAGTCGCCGGTCATATATGGCGATGGCGAACAGACCCGCGATTTCACTTACATCGAAAACGTCATCCACGCGAACCTGCTGGCGGCCAACGCCCCGCGAACCCATGGCGAGGTCTGCAACGTGGCTTGCGGCGAGCATGTCACCGTGAACCAGGTCATCGAGCAGATCAACAAACTGCTGGGCACCAACGTCAAACCCAAGTACGTCAGCGAACGGCCCGGCGACATCAAGCACTCATGGGCGGACATCGAATTGGCCGGTAAACTCCTGGGCTTCAAGCCGGTCGTCGGCTTCAACGAGGGCCTGCGCCGGGCGATCGACTGGTATAAGGCGAACGCGATGGGCCGGTAGGGGCTTTCCGATGTTGACCCGCCGAGGCGAGTGGCGGCCGACAAGTGGTGCGAGAATGCCCATCGCGTTGGTGCGCCCCGCCGTCCCCCAAAGAGGGGGGACGCCACGAAAGAACGGATTCTGCAGTCATGCTCAAGTTTCGTAATTACACCGTCGTGCCGGCCCTGCCGAAGCCGCTGACCCGCCTGCGCGAGCTGGCCAACAATCTGTGGTGGAGCTGGAACGGCGACGCCCAGGAGCTGTTTCGCCGGCTCGAACCTGATCTGTGGAATGACATCTCGCAGAACCCGGTGTGGTTCATTGCTCATGTGTCGCAACGCCGTCTGAACCAGGCGGCCGACGATCGCGCCTTCACTTCGCACCTCGATCGGGTGATGAAGGCCTATGACGAATACATGGGCCGCGAGACCTGGTTCTCGCACCGTTTCGGCGATTGTTCCGAGGCAAAGATCGCATACTTTTCGATGGAGTTCGGACTGCACGAATCGCTGCCGATCTACTCCGGCGGCCTGGGGGTGCTGGCTGGCGATCACCTCAAGAGCGCCAGCGACATGGGCGTGCCGCTCATCGGCATCGGCCTCTTTTATCGACAGGGGTATTTTACGCAGCGGCTGAGCGCCGATGGATGGCAGATCGAGGAATATCCCTCGATTGACGTGGCCTCGGTGCCGGTGTCTCCGGTGCTGGGCGAGCGCGAAGAGCCGGTGTTTATCGACGTGCCGCTCGGGGCTCGCAACGTACGCGTGCAGGCGTGGCAGGTGCATGTCGGTCGCGTCACGCTTTATCTGCTCGATACCGATCTGCCGCACAACGACCCGGCCGACCGGGAAATCACCCAACGTCTGTACGGCGGCGATGAGGAGATGCGCATCCGGCAGGAGGTGGTGCTGGGCATCGGCGGCCTGCGAATGATGGCCAGGCTCGGCGTCACGCCGGCAGTCTGCCACATGAACGAGGGCCATTCCGCGTTTCTCGCGGTCGAGCGCATCCGCGAGCGCATGGAAAAAGACAAGCTGTCATTTTCAGAGGCCCGCGAGGCCGTGGTGCCCTCCAATATTTTCACCACGCACACGCCAGTTCCCGCGGGCATCGATCAATTCGCCGCCGAGCTGCTGCAAAAGTATCTCGATCCATACCTGCCCGGCATTGGACTTTCGTCTGAGGACTTCGCTAATCTCGGCAAGAAGAACGCCGCCGACGCGAACGAGATGTTCAACATGGCGGTGCTGGCCCTGCGGCTCTCAGGCTTCGCCAACGGCGTGAGCGCTTTGCACGGACACGTCTCGCGCGAGCTTTGGCAGTCGGTCTGGCCCGGCGCGCCGCGTGATGAGGTGCCCATTACGTCGATCACCAACGGCATTCACACCCGCACGTGGATGTCGCCGGAAATGCAGGATCTGCTCAACCGCTACCTCGGTCCGCACTGGCCGGAGAACCCGGTCGATCATGACATCTGGCTGCGCGTCAGCGAAATCCCCGACATGGAGCTTTGGCGCACGCACGAACGGCGGCGCGTGGCCCTGGTGCAGTTCGCACGGCATCGGACGCGCGATCAGCTCCGCCGGCGCGGCGCTCCGCCGACTGAGATCAAGGGCGCCGAGGAGGTGCTGGATCCCGAAGCGCTGACCATCGGCTTCGCCCGGCGATTTGCCCCGTACAAGCGCGGCGCGCTGCTCTTCCGCGATCCGCTGCGGCTCCTGCGGCTCATCACCGATCAGGATCGGCCCGTGCAGTTCGTCTTCGCCGGCAAGTCGCATCCGCGCGATGGTGCGGGCAAGGAGCTGATCAAGCAGATCACCAGCTATGCCCGCAAGCCTGAGTTCCGGCGTCGCATCGTTTTCCTCGAAAACTATGACATTTCGGTGGCCCGCAAGCTGGTGCAGGGCTGTGACGTATGGCTGAACAATCCTATTAAACCGCGCGAGGCATCGGGCACCAGCGGCATGAAGGTGCCGCCCAATGGCGGCATCAACCTTTCGGTGCTCGACGGCTGGTGGCCCGAGGCCTACGACGGTGAGAACGGCTGGGCCATCGGCGACGGCCAGGTCTACGAGGATCCTGCCTACCAGGACTATGTCGAGGGCGAGGCGATCTACGACCTGCTCGAAAAAGAGATCATCCCCATGTTCTATGATCGCGGCGAAGACGGCATGCCGCGGCGGTGGATCGCGCGGGTGAAGGCGTCGATGCGGACGATCTGTCCGATGTTCAACACCAATCGCATGATCGAGGAGTACACCTCGCGGCTATATGTGCCGGCCCTGCGCCGCTGGCAGGGGTTGGCGTCGAGCAAATTCGCCGCGGCCCGTGACCTTTCAAGATGGAAGCAGGAGCTGGCCCACAAGTGGACGGATGTCAGGATTGAGCGGGTCGAGGCGGACGATACCCGAGAATTGCCGGTGGGGAGCTTCCTCACGGTGCGCGCCGCGGTGCGCCTCGGCGGCGTGCAACCAGAGGATGTCGCGGTGGAGCTTTATCACGGCCGCGTCGATCCATCGGATTCGCTGGTCGAAGGCGCGTCCGACGAAATGAAGCTGCACGAAAAGGGCGAAAACGGCACGACCTGGTTCGTCGGCAAGGTGCCCTGCATCCGCAGCGGCCAGCATCGCTTTGCAGTCCGCGTGGTCCCGCGCCACGCGGGCCTGCCGCATCGGTTTGACACGGGGATGATTCTGTGGGGTTGAAGCTCCGCCAATCGGGCAATTGCAGCTGCGCTATGGGTTAGAATTGCTTTGCTTGCTCTGGGCTGGTGACGACGTCGGCAACGGCACGGAAAAATAGGTGAACGCCTTGCCGTCATAGCGGCAGGCGCCTGCGTCCACGCTGCCGAACCAGATGTTCCCGGCCTTATCTTCGAGCATGGAATAAACGGTTGCGCTGCCGAGGCCGTCCTTCTGCGTGAAGTGTTTGAATGACTTGCCATCGTATCGGCTCGCGCCTCCGCCGCTTCCGGCCGGAAAATTACCGGGATGGCCCAGCCAGATGTGCCCGGCTCGATCGACAATCATCGAGCCGACAAATCCATCCAGCATTCCTTCTTCAGTTGTAAAGTTCTCCAATGTTTCACCGTCGTATCGGAACGCGCCCTCCTGACCGCCAAACCAGAGGTTCTCGGATCGGTCTACGACGATTGCTCGGACATTGACAAATGTCCGACCGACCTTGTCGGCGAGATTGGAGAACGATTTGCCATCGTAAGAGCAGATGCCACCCTGAGTTCCAAACCAGATTTTCCCAGCGGCATCCTGGGCAATTGCGTAAACCGAGTTGTCAACGAGCCCGTCCTTCGTGGTGAAATTGGTCATCGATTTGCCGTCGTAACGACTAGCGCCGTTGCCCGTGCCGAACCAGATATTGGCGTCACGATCCTCAAAGATCCAGGTCACGTCGTTGTCGCCCAGCCCCTCTCTGTTCGTAAATCTGGTGAACGATTTCCCGTCGTAGCGCGACGCGCCACCGGTGATCGAGCCGAACCACAGTGCACCCGATCGGGCAACGAGAAGCGAAAAGATGCGCCGCTTGGCCAGTCCCACCTCTTCAGAGAAATTGGTGAAGTTCTTGCCGTCATAGCGAATCGGGCCGCCAAAAGTGGCGAACCAGATGTTCCCGGCTCGATCCTCGCGCATGTTGCGAATGATCACCTGCGGCATGGTGGAGGTCGTCTTGGCTCCAATCGGCGTGAAATAAGGGTCGGGATTCGCCGGTTCGTTGATAGGATCCAGTGCTTTTACACCAAGGCCTTCGGTGTCGAGCGCGTTTGCCTTCAATTCGTCCTTCGGCGACTTAGTCGCTTCAGGTCGTGCTGGCTGGCCTGGTCTCTCTGGAAATGGGATGCTTTCAAATTTCTTACCGTTGAATCTATAAACGCCGTGCTCGTGTGTGCCGAGCCACAAGTCGCCGCGGCGGTCTTTGTAAATCGAGAATAGCGTGATCGGATTATCGCCATCCATTACGGGATAATGGGCGATGTTCGTTCCGTCATATCGCCAGACGCCGGCGCCCCACGTCACGATCCATAGTTCACCATTCGCATCTCTTGCGGCGGACATGTATTCATCGAAACCGCCTGCTTTCTTTGGGTCCAGACTACCTATTCCCTTTTCCCTGATGTAACCCTTTGCGGTGGCTCCCCGTTCGTCCCCATGCTTGTCGGGAGAAGTGTTCCCATAGACATCATATCGATAAAGATTATTGCTGAACCAGAATTTGCCATCGCGGTCCTCAATGATGGAGCGAACACCATTGGCAGGCCCGTGATGAAACTCGGTCACATCATCTTCCGAAACCCACAGGAACGATTTTCCGTCGTAGCGGCACGCACCGGCAGCGCCCGTGCCGAACCAGATATTGCCCTTGCGGTCCTTATAGATCGTGTAAACGCTAGAAGGGCTTGACGCGAACGGGTATTGTGAACGTGGATTTTGTGCATCCCACTCTTCAGCGCGCGCGGACTTTGGCAAGTCCAGCCCGTGCAGCGATGTTCCATCGTAGCGACATACTTCGCCAATCCCGTGAACACCCTTGAACCACAGATCGTCGGGGGCCAGCTTCCATTCGTTGTCGGGAGATCCACTTCGTGCCGGGACCAATGTGGTGAAGGTCTGTCCATCGAACTTGCTGATGCCGGAGGCCGATGCGAAGTAAATGTTGCCGGCTTTGTCTTCCTGAATTTCATCAATGCGATTGCTCGTCAGCCCGTCTTGCTCCGTGAAATGGGTGATGGTTTTTCCATCATATCGGTAGAGGCCCTGGATATGACTTCCGAACCAGTAATTCTGCTTACTGTCCTGGAAGATGGTCATGATGTTTTTGCTCATCGGTGAAGCAGTGTGGCGGGTGTCGAACTTGAGCGCGCGCTCGCCCCCCTTGCTCGCTGGAGCGGAATTGGTGGACCAGACGCGCTGGCGCAGCGTTCCGTCCTTCTCAAAATCAACGCGCATGACGAGCGGAACGACGCGATCACCTTCGTATCCCTTCAATTCGAGTTGCAGGGCGCCGCCGTCGAGCACAGTCAAATCGCCCTCGTACACGCCTTCTGTCTCGCCCATGTCATCCAGATCGAACAGCGCGAGGCAGCGCAGCCGCTCGGTTCCGGGTTGGTGATAGATGAAGGCGTCGAGTGCATGCACGGGCGTGCCATTTCCGCGCAGCGCATACGAACGTGCATAGATCCCATCGGCGAGCGGGACCAGGGTCGTCTCAATGTGCAAGGCCTCTCCAGCCTTCCCTCCCCAGACGATCTTTGCGTCCCAGGTGCGACTCAGGAGCGGTTCGAGGGCCTTCAGGAGCTCCGGGAGTTTCGGCGCTTCTTTGCCGGTGCGCGGGCGCGTCTCGGAACGCTTCGGGACACGGAAGCGGTCCCATGCGGCGAGGGGCTTGAAGCCGGAGCCCGTGTCCTCCAACAACACATCGTGATACTTGTCGGGGCCGTTGAAAGTCCAGCGCGTCGCCAGCTTGCGGCGGCCGCGGGGCTGGTAAAGGTCAAGGACGCCGCTGGCGGTCTCGCCTTCGAACTTGATCGTTCCTTCGCCCGCCGCTCTGCCAACACCGGGAATGTCAGAGTGCAAGTTCAGCAGGCAGACCTCCTTGCGACCCGGGTGCCAGTACATGACCTCCAACTCGCCCCCGCGAATGGAGTGCTTGCCGGGGCCCCAGGTCCAACTGTCGAGCCCGCTCGTCCCGTTCCACTCGCCGCCGATCATGCGCGCGAAGGTCGCCATCGGATCGGCGGCCTTGTTGTCCTTCTTTTTTTGCAAGGCGCCATCTTGTGAAACGATGGCCGCAGTCGCCCGTTCGAGGGCCTGCCAAATTGCATGCTCTTTGGGTCTTGGGCTGACTTGAATTCGCAAGACTGAACGGCCGGCGGCGTCAACTTGAGAGTCGATTACGATCCGCAGTTCGATCGGCTCAAAAGTTGCGAAGGCGTCGATGACGCGCATCTTTGCCTCGAATTGATTCGGCGCAGTGCGCACCACTTCGACGCGTGCGGGTGTCTTGCTGATGTCTTTTTTCTTGTCGGCAGCAAAAGAAGCCAGCAACCCGTCATAGTATTTCTCAAGCAGTTCCTTCATTCGGGCCGAGTCCGGTGCGGGTTCGTCGATCCACATCACAAACGCGTACGACCAGAAATCCGCCGCTTTGGGATCGCGCCATCCTGGGGCAAATCGCAAGGACTCGTGCCCCGTCGGCAGCTCCGGTGCGAACGTGGGCGGCAGGCTAAACGTCTCGGCTGTCCAGCCTTTGAGAAGGTCAGAGTGGGTCTCGGGCTTGACTGCCGGACTGTCCGCCTGGCCCACAACTGAGTTTGATATGACGAGAACACCCGCAATGAAAAACGAGCAGCGGGCGGAGAAGTTGAGTGGTGTCATCTCGATTCCAATCAAGAGGTGAAACGAGTCCGACCCTGCGGTTCACGCGCAAGCCGCCGTCCCGTCGGCAGCTTTTTGACTGCGGCGAGGTGGATGCGGTTCCACGCAATCGGGTGAATACGGGAGAAATATCCCGCGCTGGCTTCCGGCTACTTGGACTCGAATGAGATAGCCACGCCGTCGGCCGGCGGGGTCGAAAGCTGGCCGTATCCGCTGGCATCACCTTGCAATGTGGCACGGAAGAACGCCGCGAGCAGTCCCGCTGTCAGGCGCCGCGTGCCGGGTCGGTCTGATCCCGATGGACAGAGCAAAGCCGAAGCGGCTGCCTCCGGCTCATCGAGCATGTCGCCATGCCCCTGACCCAATGCGATGACGTGCCACGCGGGCGACTGGCATGCCCCGTAGAACTGCACATGGTTGTCACCGGTGGGCGCGCAATTGCCGCTCAACTCCGCACCGATCACCAGTGAAGGCGTTGCGAACGCGAAAGGCCCCTGCACCACGCGGGTCTGTCCGCCAAGAGGCCCGCCGGCTCCGTCGACCGGATCAACGCCGGCGATGGCGTCAAAGCGGCTCGCGTCTTTTGATACCACGAGCCACGCGACTTTGCCGCCGCGTGAGTGTCCCGCAATTCCCAAATGGTCGGTCCGCGCCTGAACGCCGGTGACCTCATTGAGATTGCCGGGTAGCCAATCAATCACCTTGCCGGCCAGTTCCGCCTCGGTCGCGGCTGTCGGGTTGCCGGTCAGCGGGCCGATGCCCGGTTCATACATCTGCGGCGCGACGACGACGAAGCCGTGGCTTGCCAGTTGACCGAGTATTTCGTCGTAGTAGTCGTTACGGGACATGAATCCATGTTGGAAGACGACGACGGCGTATTCGCCCGGTGCTTCCGGTGCGTGAATGCGCAGCGGTACCGGCGCGCCGCGCTCGCATCGCGCGATGTCGAGCGTGCGGATCGCCAGCGAACCGGCATCGTAGGCGTTGCCCGTGGCGGCGAACACGGCGGCTGTGGATGGCGCGCTGGTGGGCGTGCCGGTGCCGTCCGGCGCATTGGGGCACGGGCCGCTGTCCATGCAACCGACCATTGATGCCGAAAAGATGAGCGAAGCGATGCCAGACAAACGGATGCCAAATCGATCTCGCACAGTGATTTCCTCTCGTGACCTACCAATCAATAAACGCGCAATGCAGCCACGCGTTGCGCGAAGTTTGACAGTGTAGTCACGTGCGATATACCCGCGCGTTTGGATTCGAGAAAAGACTCCGAAGATACGAAACGAAGGGTGTGATCCAGATCTTCGATCAGGACCGGCGCAGAACTCATCAAATTGTCGGCTTAGACGTCGGAGGAATTGTCTCTTGCAACACTCTAGCCCGGGCCGACAGTCGGCTCCGTTATCTGACGTGCGCCCCGGATTCGTCACCTTATTCCTTGTCCGAGCCCTCCTGTGTTGTTGTGGAATCCCCATCATCCTTATCCGCGTCCTTCTTCTCCTCGTATTTCAATTCGTAGTCGGGCGCGGCGCCGCCGGGGCCTTTGAGGTAGTGGTCCATCCACTGAATGAGCCGCAGTTGGAAATCCAATTGCGCCGCGGCCTTGCGATTGCCGTGGCCTTCGCCCGGGTAGCGCACGTAGCGCACCGGCGCCTGGTTGAGGATCTTCAGGAATCGATACAACTGCATCGATTGGCTGGGATGCACGCGGGGATCGTCCTTGCCGTGCATGATCAGCAGGGGAGTTTTGCACTTCTGCACATGCCGAATGGGGCTGCGTTCTTCGAATTCCTTCCAGTTGTCCCACGGCCACTTCAACTCGTGCACGAGCTTCATTTCGTTGGCGATATCCGTGGTGCCGGCCTTGGAGATGAGATCGCTGATGCCCACGAACATCACGCCCGCGGCGAAGCGATCGGAGTAATAGGTGCTGCACCAGGCGGTCGCGAACCCGCCATACGAGCCACCGGTCACGCCGACCTTGGCCTTATCGACCAGTCCCTTCTCGATCAGGTAATCCACGCCATCGATGAGGTCGTCAAACTCCTTGCCGCCGCAGTCGGCCTGGCCTGCCTTGGAGAATGCAACGCCTCGACCGGTGCTGCTGCGATAGTTGGGATAGAAGACCGCGTAACCCTTGGCGGCCCAGACAAAACCGGGGTTGGCGTAACGCGTCAGCCAGCCCGCGGAATAGTGCGCCTCCGGTCCGCCATGCACCACCAGCACGAGCGGATAGCGCTGGCCCGGCTTCTCATCCAGCGGACGGATGAGAATGCCCTCGATCATCAGGCCATCGCGGGCCTTGTATTCGACCACCTCCTGCTTGGGCATACGAATGTCATTAAGCCACGGGTTGCTGTGCGTCAGCCGGCGCGGGGTGGCGTCGCCGTGCTTCATGAAGAACACCTCGCCGGGATGCTCGGCGCTTTGTCCGACCATCGCAGCTGCCTGGCCATCTTTCGAAACAGTCAGGCCGTCTAGAACGAGCTTGTTGTCGGGACGAGCACTTTCGAATCCGCCGCATCGGCCGCGACCTTGCCGAACTGCGTCCACACGCCGACGCCGGCGACGTACATGACATGCGTGGCGCTTTGCCAGCCGATGGCGCTGACGTGTCCCGGAAAGTCGGGCAGGACGTTTTTCAGCGCGCCGCCCTCGGCCGAGGAGATGAGCAGGCATCCGTCGGATGGATCGTTAATGTCGTTAGCTGAGAGAATGGCGAGGTGCTTGCCGTCGGGGCTCCAGGAAATGGGGCCGAGCTTGCCGGGGTTGGCGAGCCGGGCGGAGACCTTGCCGGTTTCGGGGTCGATCAAATGCACCTTGCGTTTCATGTATTCATCGTCGATCAGCGGCGTGGGAGCGACCGCGACAGCCAATTCGCCGCCGGCCGGACTCCAGGCCACGACTGACGCCGTACCCTCGGTCTCGAGCTTGCGCGGCTTCTTGTCTTCGTCGTCAAGGGTGGCGATCCACACCTTCGAATCGCGCTCGTCTTCCTCGTAGACTTCCTGGGTGAAACCGAGATCCTTCTTCTTCTTGATCTTCTTGTCCACCTTTTCCTGCGCGATGAACGAGACCTGCTTGCCGTCCGGACTCCAGTCGTATGAGGCGATGTCCGTATCGTGCTTGAGCACGCAGCGGGCCTCGCCGCCATCGATCGGAATGACATAAAGGCTGCGGTTCTTGTCGGCCCCGCGCTTGGACAGAAACGAGACGCCGGTTCCATCGGGCTTCCATTTGATTGCGCTGACGTTGACTGGACCCGTGATGAAGGGCCGGGTGTGGCCATCCACATCGACGATGTGCAGTTCGGACCAGGTGCCGCCGTCCTTGTCGGCGGGGTCGTCGTTATCGAGCCACGGCTGTCGGGGGATGCTCAAGGTGTAAGCGATCTTCGAACCGTCGGGAGATATGACTGCCGAGCCGACACCGCGCAATCGGGCGACGTCATAGGGCGTCATGTCGCGCTGTTCGGCCATTGCCGCCGGCGCCGCACAGATGACCACGGCGGCCCAGAGTCGACAGACGCCGCGCAGGGCGAATTTATTTTTCAAATCGTCTGTTTTTAGCCGCATGAGTATCCCTCCGATTTCGTAACCTCAATTCACGCTGCAGGAGCCGGCGACGCATTCGGCCTCCGGCAGACCCGCCAGTTTACGCGAGATATCGGCCACTGTGGCAATTGCCCGACCGATATCGCAGCGCGTGTGTCCCATAAGCGCAATCTGATGTGAGTTTGATCACTTTCGGGGTCCGCGGGCCGATTTCAGATTGGATACTTAACCTGCGGTCCGATTGCCGGGGCTTCCATCGGGGGGATGAAAATGTCGGTCAATCTCGATCCCATCGCATTGGTCGATGGGGAGATAAGCGGCAAGGTGCTGCTCCACGAGTCCAGCCTGGACCGATCGCGTCCGCGCGGGCGGCGCGACTCCGCCCGCCGCGTGAGCAAGGGCGTCACCGTTTGCTTCACGCCTTCGGATGAATCAGGGCGCGTGGAACATGTCGAGTGTCCATTGGTGGACCTGTCTTCCAGTGGCCTGGCCCTGACCTACGACAAATCGATCGATGTTGACCGAGCGTGTGAGATTGCGTTTCAAACGGCCAGTCATCGCCTGGTCCGGGTGCATGCCCGGGTGAAACGCTGCATGCAAGTGGGTGAGAATCGATATGAAGTGGGACTGCGGTTCACCCATCGACTGACCGCCGAGCAGCAGAAGATCGTGAGGCGTCGGCCCGGCCGCGACATCACCATTGGTTCCCGCATGCGGCCGCTGGTTTCAACCGCACCGGTCATCGCCCGTGGCCTGGGCGGGGGATATGCCGGCCCGTCGGAGCACATTGACCTTGATGCCGAAGGTCAGGAACTCGATCTGAAGGACGATTTGACGTCACGCGCCATCGACCCGTAACGTAGCCTCCCAATTGGTGGAGGCCCCCGGTTTGATTCGACCCCTGCGCGCTGTCATTCAACTGGTTCGACCCGCACAGTGGGTGAAGAACGTCTTTTTGTTCTCCGCGCTGATTTTCGGCGCGAAGAACACCGATCCCTCGGCGATTCTCACTTCCGTCGGGGCATTCGCAATCTTCTGCATGCTCTCGAGCGCGGTCTATGCGCTCAACGATCTGGTCGATTACCGCGAAGACGCATTGCATCCCACCAAGAAGCACCGCCCGGTGGCCTCTGGGGCACTGTCGCCGTCGGTTGCGGGGGTGATCTCGCTGGTGCTGGCGACGACGGCGTTGATCCTGGCCGCGCGGTTTCCGCGCGGGTTCTTTCTCACGTCGAGCGGTTACCTCATCCTCAATCTGTTCTACAACTTCGTGGGCAAGCGCGAGGTGCTGCTCGATGTCATCATCATCGCCATCGGATTCGTGATGCGGGCCCTGGCCAGCGCGCAGGCGATCGAGGTGGAGGTGTCGGCCTGGCTGATCATCTGCACCTTTACACTCTGCCTTTTTCTGGGTTTCGGAAAGCGGCGGTGCGAGCTGGCCTCGATCGGCGACAAGGACCGGGCCAAGGCCCACCGCGCCACGCTGGTGCATTACACGCCGGATCTACTCAACCAATTGCTCGCGGTCACCGGCGGCATCGCCATCATCACGTTTCTGCTCTACACGCTCGACCCCGGGTCGCCGGGCGCCTCGCACAACCTGGTCTTCACTACACCGCTGGTGGTCTATGCCATCTTTCGATATTCCATGGTCATCGCCGGCGGCGAGCGCACCGGTCCGACGGACCTCCTCGTGCGCGACAAGCCGTTTCTCATCACGGCGCTGTTGTGGGTGGCGTTGACAATTGGCTTGATCTACCGGCCGCATTTGGTTGAGCCATATCTGCCGAAGCTGCGCTATCCGGGCGTGGCGGCGACAATGCCGGCAACGCGAGATGCGGCGCCGTGATCATCGCGGAGCCGGCGTGTGCCAAGGTCGGCGTTTCCCCCCGAGCCTTTAATCCGGCGGGACGAACTAAAGCCAATCGGTTGTCAGGCACTTCCCAAAGCGTTCTTTCTGGGACGAAATAGACTGCAGAACCAATCGTTTCCCACCATTGATATTTCGGGAATCCGGGACTCAGGCACGGGGGTCGCGATTCCCCTGAGCCGTCTATAAGCGGCTATAAATTCGATAGTTATGAATCTGTGGGTCAACCGACAGTTCGGATGTGATTCGTTCACCTAAAATCAAACCAGCGCCGCACGACAGGCGTTGTAAATCCTGACAGGCCAACCAGCCGTGAAGCGTCATCATTCTTGTGTGGACATCGCGATGACCCTGAGTTCGGAGTCGGGCGACGCCGAGTTGATCGAGGCGGCCCAGCGGGGAGAGCGCGGCGCATTGGATGCGTTCGTGCGACGGCACGACCGTTGGGTTCGCGGCGTGGTCTACACCAGCCTGGGTAACGCCTCCTACGTCGATGACGTGGTTCAGCATGTGTGGACCAACGTCTGGCAGCAGGTGGGCACCCTGGTTGAGACGCAGCGCTGGCGGGCCTGGCTGTTTCGCATGGCCAAGAACGCCGCGATCGACTTCGGACAGAAGGCGGCGCGACAGCGCAAGCGATCGCAGCCGCTGTTGTCGGACGATGTGGCGATGGCCGGCGAGCCGACGCCCCTGCGAGGCGCGATTCAGTCCGAGTCGCTGCAGCAGGTTCTCGATGCGATCGCGGGGCTGCCGCTGATTTATCGAGAGCCATTTGTCTTGCGGCATCTCGAGGATTGGAGCTACAGCCAGATCGGCGAGGCCCTGAGCCTGCCGGTCGATACGGTGGAAACCAGACTTGTCCGGGCGCGACGCCTCCTGCGGGATGTGCTGTCCGGACGAATGAAGAGTGAGCCAGTGCAGTGAAAACGGGTGGTGACGACATTCCGAGACTTGAAGTTGACGAGCGGACCGAGCTGCTGATCAATCGGTACCTCGACGGCGCCCTCAGCGATGCCGACCAGGCGGAGCTTCACGCGATCCTGGGTCGCGATGCGGCGGCCCGAGCGATGTTCGATCATTACATCCACAACGATGCGATGGCGAGTCGGGCGTTGCGGCGCTGCATCGAGAGCACGATGCCAAGGTCGCTGCCGCGCCAGAGGCGCGGATGGCCGCTGGTGATTGCAGCGAGCGGATTGGCTGCTGCTGCTGTCTTTTTGTTCTCGATAGCTCCACGACTCAAATATGTGCCTGTCGCGCCGAATGAAGTGGCCCGCAAGGGGATGGAGATCAAGTTCGTCCCGCAGCAGGATTATGTAATCGAGCCGCCGGTGATCAAGGAAGTTCCGGCGCGGCTGGTGGACTATCGCGATGACGACCTGATGCCCAAGCGCCGCCAGCAGATGACCGATCGTGATCTGATCGGTGTACGCGGCGACGACGGACGGTTTTACATCATCGAGCGCAACGTCAAATCGACGCGGGTTGCCCCGATGGCCGGCGAATATTAACCGGCGTGTAACGCGCGGGGCTTTCGGTGCGAACCGGTTCGCGACGATGAAAGTAGCAGACAAAGTAAACGCCGGCGGCGTCGGGCAATCGGGCCTGGCGGTGGGGTCAGTGACCGGCGTGGTAACAAAAGAGAAGGAGTGATTTGCGATGTTTGCGATTCACATGTTGACGGCGACTGTTCTGGCATGCTGCCCGCCCTCTGAGTGCAGCGAGGGATCGGCCCCCGCGGCGAAGAAGCGGACTGGGCAAAGCGAGACGACGGCTGTGACCCCGAAGACGCCGGCTTTGATCAAGCGAATCAAGGTTGCCCCGGGCCTTGTGCGCCTGGCATCGTTGGATGACCAGGCTGGCGATGTCAAAGTCCTGGGCGATGAAGAAGGCGATGCGTTCATCGTGTCCGCCAAGAGTGCCGGGGCTATTCCCGCCGGCGGCCCGTGGCTTGGCTTGCAGTTCGGCCCACCGTCAAAGCCCATGCGCGTGCAACTGGGCATCGAGGACGGCGTTGGCCAGATGGTGCTGAACATTGTGGAGGGCGGTCCCGCCGATACTGCCGGTCTTTCGCAGTACGACATTATCACCCAGATCGACGGCCGCCCGGTTCCGTCGGAACTCGACAAGTTCATCGACATGATCAAGACGTTTGTCCCGGGCGAATCACGCAGCCTGACCTACATCCGCGGCGGCAAGCAGGCCCAGGCGACCCTGGCGATCGGCTCGCGGCCGGAGGATGTCGAAGCATCGCAATACAAGTATGAAGTCGAGGCCGAGGCCCTTTCGCAGAACCAGGTGCAGAACTTCGGTCGCATCCTCGAAAAAGACAAGGATGGCAACTGGATCATGCGCGACCTGGGCAAGCTGGAAAACCTCCCCGACGACGTCTGGAAGCTCCTTCCCCAGGGCGGCGGCGGGGGGTTCACCTTTAACTTCGGCCCCGACGCCCACGGCAGCAACATCGTCATTGAACAGAACATCAACGGCGCCAAGGTCAAGATCGAGCGGAAGGATGGCGGCGACATCACCGTCACTCGGACCACCGATGAAAACGGGACCACCAATACGACCGTGAAGTCCTATTCGACTGAGGACGATCTCAAGGCGTCTGATCCCGAAGCCCACAAGATGCTGAGTGGATCGAAGATGGATCTTGGCCAATTGGACCGTGACAAGGCGTTGTTTCTTCGACGCTTCAACCCCGGCCAGATGGACATGAATCAGTTCTACAAGCAGCATGAGGACATGGCCAAGCAATTCCAGAAGCAGGCTGAAGACATGCGCAAGCAGGCCGAGAGCTACAGGGGCCTGAACAAAGGCGCCAACCCCATGTGGATTGC
>CAYXEY010000048.1:0-16172 GCA_964464105.1 uncultured Planctomycetaceae bacterium | reverse complement strand
TGGGCCTCCGCCATCTCCACGGCACGTAGAGGACTCGCCGTCGCGCCCAACAGTGTCCCCCTCAAGAACCTGCTGGCGATTACATTGGCGCGTTGTCCGGACGCCCGGTTGCGTGACGGACCGGCGTCCGTTCGGCTGGCGGAGGAAATCGCCCCGGCGATGGGCGGCAACAACCACCAGTTGCTTGAGACGCTCGCATGCGCGTATGGCGCGGTCGGCCGATTTAGCGACGCTGCCAGTGTTTCGCATGAGGCTGCGCGGCTGGCGCGCGTCGCGGGAAATGAAGCGGCGGCGAAGGCCAATGAAAATTGGGCGGCAGACTACGCGGCACGCAAGCCGAGGCTGGACTGAATAACGCGATGATCATTACCAGCGTACAAAATCCGCGCATCGTCGAGATCGCAAAGTTGCGACGCGGCCGCGCGTCGTCAGATGCGCCAGTGTTGATCGACGGACGGCGCGAAATTCAGCGCGCCCTGGCGGCGGGCTGGTCGTTCGAATCGCTGTTTCATTGTCCCACGATGATGAGCGATGACGATCGCCGATGGCTGGCCGGCGCAGGTTTGCCTGGGCGGTGCCTGACGGAGGTTAACGCACCCGTCATGGAGCGGATCGCCTATGGCGATCGCACCGACGGACTCGTGGCGCAGGCGGCGAGACCGCAGCGAGATTTGAAAAGCCTGAAATTAGGCGTTTCGCCGCTAATCGCCGTCATGCACGCGCTGGAGAAGCCGGGAAACCTCGGGGGCATCCTGCGCAGCGCCGACGCGGCTGGTGTCGAAATGGTGATTGCATCAGACCCGCGTACCGACATATACAATTCAAGCGTGATTCGCGCCAGCACCGGGGCGGCCTTCTCGATGCAATTGGTTGAGAGCGCATCGGCGGACGCCGCGGTGTTCCTTCGAAGCCGGAGCATTCAGATGTTCGCCGCCCGGCCCGATGCGAAGGTGGAATACACCTCCTGCGATTTCCGCGGGCCGGCGGCAATCATTCTGGGTGCTGAAGCGGAAGGCCTCGGCAATGCATGGCAAGGCGCCGACATTCAACCCGTGCGGATCACCATGCAGGGCGTTTGCGACAGCCTGAACGTCTCGGTCACGGCGGCGATCCTGTTCTTCGAGGCCCGCAGGCAGCGGTCGCAATCATGAGCAGCCTGGCATCCACGACGCGCACCTGGGGCGAGATGATCAAGTTCTCGCATTCGGTTTTCGCGCTGCCCTTTGCGCTGATCGCCACGTTTCTTGCCAGCCGAAACTTGCCCGGCGGCCTGCCGCGCCCCGGACAGTTCGCGCTGATCGTCCTTTGCATGGTCTCGGCGCGAAGCTTCGCCATGACCTTCAACCGGCTCGCCGACGCGGCGATCGATGCGCGCAATCCGCGCACGGCCGGTCGTCCGATCCCAGCCGGGCGGATCGAGGTTCGCAGCGCGCGCACCTTCCTTTGGGCCACGGCCGCGCTCTTCCTGCTCGGTTGCGGAGGATTCTTCTATTTGTATGCAAACGTGTGGCCCATTGCGCTGGCCCTGCCCACACTCGCCTGCCTCGCGGGATACTCCTACGCGAAGCGCTTCACCGCCGCAGCGCATTTCATCCTCGGCGGCGTGATCGGCTTCGCCCCCGCCGCCGCATGGATCGCCATCTCTCCTTCGACGATCAACCTGACCACCGGTTGGCTGACCCTGGCCGTGCTCACCTGGATCGCGGGCTTCGATATTATCTACGCATGTCAGGATTACGAAGTCGATCGACGCGAGGGACTCTTCTCCGTTCCGGCGAAACTCGGCATCGCCCCCGCGCTGTGGATCTCCCGGGCATGCCACGTGGTGACGGTCGTCTGCCTCTGGCGACTCGGCGTCGCAATTCATGCCGGGGCGGCATATTGGACCGGCCTCGCATTAACGGGCGTTCTGCTCGCCATCGAGCAATCGGTCGTCCGGGCCAATGACCTCTCCCGCGTGAACCTGGCCTTTTTTACGCTGAATGGCTGTGTGAGCATTCTGTTCGCTGCCCTCGCCATCGCCGACTTGTTAATGGCCCAATAAACCGCCCATAAGTCCACGATTTCCCCATACTTACGCTGTTTGGGGCCGATTGCCGCTTCGTTCGGCGTGCGGTATAGTTTCACAGCGTGAACCGGATTCGCCCTATCTTCTGCAAGCCCGCCCTTGGCTGCATCGCATTGGCAGCCCTCCTGGGCGGGCCGCGCCTGGCCGAGGCGTCGAACGAGATCGCGCGGCGCATCGCAGCAATCGAATCCAAGGCGAAGCATTCGTCGCAACCGGTCTCCGAGAAATCGGAGCGGGGAAGCGACACGCCGTCGTTCACGGCTGCCCCCGATGCATGTGTTGCCAAGCCGGACACAGACGGCCGCTGGTCTATCGATACGGGCATCTGCGGTTGCACAACCGCCAACCGCCCCACCGCCAGTCATTTGACCGTTGACATTCGCAACTGGGACGAACCCATCGTCTCACTTCATTCGCCCATCTTCGATGCCACGGCGCCGCCTCTTTAGCGCGCTGTGATCTGCCTGCATCTTCTGGCCGGCGCTCGCAGCGCCTTCAAGTGGTTTTGATTTCGCTTTGAATAATCGGATTTGCACAGGCGGATCATTCCGCCGACTGACCCATCGACGAACACATTCATCCGCGCAACTGGGGTCGCAGACCTGTTGTGGCGCGGCGAAACGAGGAACATTATGACTGAACGGGATCTCTGGTGGAAAATCGTGGGCATTGCGGCCCTGGTGGCTTTGGCGGTTGCGACCATCTATCCGCCCAAGGAAAAGCTCAAGTACGGCATCGATCTCTACGGCGGCTACAGCCTGACCTACGAAATTGATGACTCCGGCATGTCGGCCGGTGAGCGGATGGGACTCTCCGAGCGCGTCATCAAGGTGCTGAAGGAGCGCATCGATCCCAATCAGGTATTTAACCTCGTTTGGCGTCCGATCGGGCACAATCGGCTTGAGATTCAGATGCCGCGGCCGAGCGACGAGGTGCGCACGAATCGTGAGGCGTACGAGAAGGAACAGGCGATCATCGCCGCATCACACGTTCGCCGCAGCGAAATCATGCGCGCGGTGGCCCGCAGCGGCGCCGACCGGGAGGCCGCGATCAATTCGCTGGTTCGCGGAATCGAATCGCGCCGCCCGCTTCTGGTGGAAGCCGCCAAGGCCCACGACGCCCATCGCACAACGCAGGCCGAGTTCGACGCCCGCGTCGCCGCACTTAAGACGGACAACCTGACAGCTGCGGATGTTGAGGCCGCACTGAGCAAGCCGGTGGCCGAGCGCGCTGCCGCGCTTACGGCGCTGGTTCGAACGGTACCGGCTCGCCAGGCGCTGCTGGACGACGCCGCCAAGACCTGGGACGCGCTGGAAGCGGCCCGGCCCACGACTCAACCGGTTGGCGATGTGCAGCCGACCAAAGAAGTGGTGGACGCATTTGAAGCGAAGCAGCGGTCGCACCAAAGCGCCATGAGCGCGGTTCTGGCAGCGAACGTTGATCCGAACAACTTCAAGGACGGCGTGACCATTAACGACGTGGTGGCGCAGGAAGAAAAGCTGGAGAAGGCCATTGCAGATGTGATGGCCACCAACTTCGACATCAGCGCGCTGCAAGTCGCTCTCGAAGCCAAGCCGCAGGACGCCCAGCGCAAAGAAGCCCTCGCCAAAATAACGAGTCAATATCCCGGGCTCTCAAACAACATTTCAGCGCTGGTCAAGGCCAGCGACAGCCTGAAGCGCCGACGCCGCGGCGAAGGCCGGCTCGAAGACCCAGCGGACTTGCAGCGCCTGCTCAAGGGCACCGGCGTGCTGGAGTTCCGCATCCTGGCCGAGCGTGGACGCGATGACCCGGCCAAGTTCGATCCCTATGTCAACTGGCTCAAGGAACACGGCCCGCGCCCCAAGCCGGGCGAGGACCAATTCCAATGGTTTGAGATCGAAGATCCGAAGGACATGTTCCGCAACATTGACCTTCAGCGGGACTTTGACAACGTCAAGCTGGCCCTGCCGGGCGGCGTGGTGGTTGAGCGCTTCGGCGACAAATTCTTCGTCCTGGCGCATGTCGCTGAAGGATACACGCTGGTCCACAAGGCGGGCTCACAGGAATGGCGGCTGGTCAGCGCCCGGCCTGATCTCGACGAAAACGGTCGACAGGCAATGAGCTTCGTGCTCGACGAACGCGGCGGATCGCGCTTCTACGCACTGACCACTGCCAACCTCAAGCGACAGCTCTCCATCTTCCTTGATGACAAGTGCATCTCGCACGCGACCATTAACAGCGCCATTCGTACGAATGGACAGATCATGGGCCAATTCACCCGCAAAGACGTCGAAGAGATGTCGCGCAAGCTGAACGCCGGCAGTTTGCCCAAGAAGTTGAAGGATCCGCCAATCAGCGTTCGCTCCATCGGCTCGACCTTGGGAGAGGAGAACGCCGCGAAGGGTCTCAAGGCCGCGATCTACGGAAGCCTGGTCGTGGCGGTGTTCATGCTGTTCTTCTATTACTACACCGGCGCCATCGCCATCATCGCCGTGGGCATCAACACATTGTTCGTGCTGGCGTCGATGGCCATCATGGGCGCGACGCTCACCATGGCCGGCATCGCCGGACTCGTGCTCTCCATCGGCATGGGCGTCGATACCAACGTGCTCATCAACGAGCGCAAGCGCGAAGAGCTGGCCAAGGGCGCCATCTTGCGCATGGCCATCAAGCTCGGCTACGAGCGGGCCTTCAGCGCCATCTTCGACTCCCACCTGACCACCCTGCTCACGTGCGCAATTCTCTATTTCCTGGGCAGCGAAGACGTGAAGGGCTTCGGCCTTACGCTGGGCATCGGCGTCTTGGTCAACCTCTTCACCGCGTACACCGTGACGCGCATCTACTTCGAAGTCATGTCGCTGCCGCGGCTCCCGACGGAGGTCGAGCGATATCCGTGGCTTATTTCGATCGGCGTCACCGTTCTCGGCGCCGTGTTCTATGGTCTGGCCATCGCCACAACCGATGTCGAGTTGCGTGATCAATCGAGCCTCTTCGGACTCGGTCGCGGGCTTTTGCTGGGCGGACCGGTCATGATCGCCTTCCTGCTCACCGTGTGGGGGGCGCGTTGGATCCATCGCTCGCAGCAGACGGGCGGCGTTGAGCACCTGCCCATGCGCAAGATGATCTCAGTGCCGAATATTGACTGGTGCAGCAGGCGTCACGTCTTCTACGGTGTCTCGATCGTGGGCACCGTGCTGGGCGCGATCCTGTTCTTCAGAATGCCCGACGAGCAGCTCTACGACATTGAGTTCCTCGGCGGTACGTCCGCACAGATCGACCTCAAGACGCCGGGATCCATGACTGTTGCGGACGTTCGTGGCCGCCTCGAGAAATCCGCCGAGACGATTGACAAGTACGCCGAGTCCCTGAAAAGCGCTTCCGTGTCCGGATCCGGAGATACATACAAGATCTCCTCGCCGGGTGTCCCGGCCGGCCGGCTCGACCCGATCGTGCGTGCGGTGCTGGACGCCAAGGACAAGAAAGAACTGTCGGAGGTCAGCCCGGTCACATACGCTGATCCGATGGCCAACGAGCTGACGGTTCGCACCAAGGTCGAGGCCAATCTCAACGCGAACGCCATGCAGGATCGGCTGAAGGCCCTGTCGACGCGAATGCAGACGGCGGCCGACTCCATTCGCGAAGCCCAGGTGACCACTGCGGACAACGAGAACAAGGCATTCAAGGTCACCACGCGTGAGACGAGCAAGGACGTCGTGGTCAGTGCGATCATGGAGACCCTGCGCGATCAGATCGACGTGCAACCGTCGCTGACCTTCAAGCTGGCTCAATCGCCCTCGGGGTCGTTCTTCCCCATTCGCAGCGAGAAGGCGTCCGAGATCGGTCTGCCGCTTCCACCCAACGAGGCCAACTTGATCGACCTGCAAGGGTGGCGCGGCGGCGTGGCCCTTGTTCTAGAGGAGTTGCAGCCCCCGCAATCGGTTGATGCGGTGAAGAAGCGGCTTCGCAGCATGCGGTTCCAGCCCGGATTCGAACAATCCGGATGGCGCGAGTCCGAAGTCGTCGGGCTGACCAGCGCCGACCCCACCGCTGGAACGTACAAACGCATGGTGGTTCTGGTCAGTGATGAGAATTACACGTTTGAGACCGGGGGAGAGCCGTCGCCTCAATGGCTTGGTGACTTTGCCGAGAAGGAAGTCAAGCTGACCCAGACGGCCCTGGAACGGCAGACCTCGCTGAGCGAGATTACCCAGTTTGACCACCAGGTCTCGGACGAGGCCGCCCTTAATGCCAAAATCGCCCTCGTGCTTTCCTGGCTCGGAATCATTATCTACCTGTGGTTCCGTTTCGGTAACGCCCGCTGGGGTCTCGCGGCGGTCGCGGCGCTGGTGCACGACATCTTCATCGTCTGCCTGTTCATCGGTCTGGCCCACCTGCTGGCCGAGTCGTTCATCGGCAAGGCGCTGATGCTGCAGAAATTCCGCATCGATTTGACCATGGTCGCGGCCTTCCTGACCATCATCGGCTACTCGGTCAGCGACACGATCGTCGTGTACGACCGAATCCGTGAAAACCGCGGCCGTTCCCGCGACGTAACGGTCAAGATGGTGAACGACTCGATCAACCAGACCCTGTCGCGAACCCTTCTGACTGGTATGACCACGCTGGGGACCAGCATCGTCATGTACATCTTCGGCGGCGAGGGAATTCATGGCTTCAACTATGCCATGATCATTGGTATATTGACCGGTACGTACAGTTCGTTCGCCATCGCCGGCCAGTTGTTGCTGAGCCGGGCGGCGCGCGAGACGTATTCGGCGACGGCTCCGGCCGCCGCCTGACAATCCAGCGAAGTGTTCGCCACGGAGGGTGTTATGCGGAACGAGACCAAGGTCGGCGTCGTAGTTGGATTGCTGGTCGTTGTTGTTACAAGCGTCTATTTTTATGGCAGCAGCCGCGAGGACGAAGACGTCCTCGTCGGCCTGGGCCGGCGCGGCGGCGCATCCACTGCCTCGCTGATGGACGGTAATTCCAATCCGTCGGCCGCGTTGCCGCCGCCCGCGATCAAGCCGGTGCTCGAACCGGGGCGCAACGTTCAGCCGGTCGCGCCCAAGCTCTTCGCGAGCGATACGCCGCGTGAGACGCCGAAGCCCGCCCCGGTTGCGACCCCGAAACAGGAGGACACCCTGCTCGCAGACGCCCTGCACTCGCGGCGTAACGAACTGCCTCCGCTCAATCCATCGCCGCTGCCGCTGCGCTCGGGATCGTCCAATCTGCTTGACGACGCCACGCGGCGAAACCTCGGGCCGGATGAACCCACTACTCCCGCTACCAAGCCGCCGTCGATGCTCGACCTCTCCGCCATCGGCGATCGAATTCGCAACAATGAAACCACGCCAACCAGCCCGCTTGATGTGGCAGACTCCACCGCCGGCACGCTTCGGTCCGAGCCGCCAGTGCCGCCCTCGTTCGCGGCGGACGACTCTGAACCGATTGGCGGCGTGATGGCTAATCACGGGGCAGTGGTCACAACGGATGGCTGGCCCAAGCAGCACCGTGTTGAATACGGCGAGACGCTCTACGGCATCGCCGTCCAATACTACGGACGATCCAGCGGAACGACGGCCATCCTCAGGGCGAATCCCGGCGTAAAGAGCCCCAAGTCGCTGCGTGAAGGCCAGATGCTGACCATTCCCGCGATGGAAGGCGCGCCAGTTGTGTTGACGGCGGCGCCTTCGGCGCCGATGTCGGCGGGCCGCGCGTCGTACGTCGTCCGCGATGGCGATTCGTTCTACACCATCGCGAAGCGCGTGCTCAACGACGGCAAGCGCTGGGAAGAGATTTATGAGATGAACAAGGCCCTGGTGAAGAACAGCCCGAAGCGGCTGCGGCCCGGCATGACCATCATGGTGCCGACGGCGCGTCGCTGAATTCTCTTTCTGATCTGGCTTGATCGAAGCCCGTCAACGTCATGAGCAGCACGAGAAGAAGCGCGATCGCACCATAGACCCCAGTCGGTATTCCGCCGGGCGCGGACCGCGTCCATTCCGCGAGTGACGTGACAGCACCGATCGCCAGTGGCTGCTCCCAGACCCAGAGCAGGTTCAGGAACGCCACGCCACCCATCACGACCCAACCGAGCCACCATCGCATTGAAGCTTGATAGGCCCAGGCCCAGCATGCTAGGGCCGGGATGAGATAGCGCTCGTGCATCTGCGTGCACACCACCACGAACGCCAGCGGCAGGACCCGGGACGCGAGTCGAATCGATAACCCGTTTGCGCGCGAATTGGCCACACGAATCAGGACTCCGAACGTCAGCAGGCCCATGACTGCAAGGCCAAGGTAACGCGGAGGCGCCCCGCCTTGATCGTCGCGCCGATAGTGCCCCGCCAGATCGTCGAGTCGCGGAATCGAAAGAGGATTGGCCAGGAACCAGGTCGAGAAGCCGTTGAGGTGCACGTAAGGATAGTGCCCGGCGGCATCGGTGTAGGCGGCGGCGATTCCGGCTCGCGCTGACCACAGCGGCGTAAGGATGACGAGCGAAGTGGCGGCCGCGCCGACGATGATTCGGAGTAACGCAAATGCCACGCGCGGCGGGCCCGCGTAGATCGCGGCGAACACCAGCAGCGGCGCGAAAATGACCGCCTGGGGCTTGGCCAGCATCGCCAGGGCCGCGAATACGCCGACCGAGGCCCATCGCCGCCGCGTGGTGCATTCCAGGGCGATGAGGCTGAACAGCGTCGGAATCGAATCCACCTGGCCCCACACGGCGGAGTCGAATATCACCGCCGGCATCAATGCGTATGCCGACGCCACAAGGATCGCGCTGTGCAGGGTCACGCGCCGCGACAGCCAGAGCGCCAGCAGCGCGCAGGTCACGCCGTCGGCGATGACCCCCGGCATTTTGAATAATGCAGTCGCGGCGGCGGCAATCGGAGTGTCGCGATCCGCGATGACGTCGCCTACGGCCTGCACATGCAACGACTCGCCGGCGCCGAGGCGATAGATTCCGGCAAGCCCGCGCAGCACGTATGGATACAACGGTGGATAATTGCACCAGGGTTTACCGTTGGCCCGTGGTTCATACAGGGCCGAAATCCCCTCGCGCTCGGCCAGGCTCGCCCAGTGCAGGAAAAAAACCTGGTCCTGTTTGAAGCCCGGCTCAGCCAGCAGCGGCCAGCGAACGCCCAGGCACGCGACGGCGACCAGCAGTGCCGCGACCGCACGCTTTCGTGGCGACGATTGCGGAGTGCTCGATGGCTTGTCGCTGACAATGGGATTGTTCATGGGCTGGCGCGGCCGAGCAATTCCAGATATCGAAATAGAAGCCGGTCTATTCCGCCTTCGTCGGCGAGGTAGCGTAGTCGAAGCCGGGCGATTCTGCCGCGCAGCACGGGCGAGCGCGTGGCGGTGCGATCGACGCGGCCGATGGCGGCGGCCCAATCATCAAACGTACAAGCGGCTCGCCCCTGCCGCGCGGCCATCATGCGGGCGATCCAGCCTGCGACCGGCAGAGCAAGGGCCGTCGCCCCGAGGCCCGTGGCAAAGTCGTGTCCGCCATGACCCGCGCCCCAGGCCGCTGCCCCCTCGATGCGCATCCGCAGGTATCGAATCCAGAGCCGGGCGACGGCATCGGCGGCCGCAGGTTCAGCAGTCGCGACTCCTTCAATCTGCTCGAATGTCGGCGTCGATTCGCCGCCGTCAAATGCTGGCACGCGTCCGACACCGCGCCGCATGGTCTTCGAGTCGGCCAACTGCGCGAAGCGCTCGCGAATGCGCTTGAAAACGCCGTGCTGCATGTCCTCGAATGTGGCATATTGCAGGTGAGCGAAGACCCATTCGCGAAACAGGGCCAGCTGCCGCGCCGCTGGCGGCTCATCAGGCACCTCTTCAAGCTCGATCGGCAGCCCCTGAATTAATATCGAGAGAAGTTCCTCGAACCGATCGCGTACGCGTTCGAGCCTGGCCTGCGCCAATGTGCTTGCGAGATGCGCAAGGCCCCGCGCCCGCTCGAACACGGGCCGATCTGATTTCAGCCATTCGTCAATCTGTTTCACCGCCCAGCGGTGTTCGGCGTCCGACATGTAAATGCCGTTGGCGAGTTCCGACCGTCCGATGGGATGGCCGGGACCTTCGTCATCCCATTGCTGAATGAGCCTGGTAACCACGGACCGATGCGAACCGAGGGAACCGCCCTTGCTCGAGGCCACGGACGGACAATCGAAACGCAAACTGACGTGCTCGGCGCCCTGGCTGCGCGTAGTGGTAAACGGATAAATTCGGCAGGCCAGCGGTTTCTCATCGGCCCCGAACTCGGCGTGGATGGCACACCTGCCCGCCTCCGTAAGGAATACGCATCCGCCGCCGGCGCGATGATTCAACACCCATTCGCCGCCCAGCCGCACATACGGCGGGATGCCCAGCCGATTCGCCCAATCGAACTTGTCAATGCGCTTGCGATCGGCATCGGTGATGTGCACGACCAGGTCACGGCAGCAATTGGTGCAGCCGTGGCAGTCGTAGTGCTGCTCGGCGATCTCCGGCATCAAGATGGGCAGCTTCAAGCTACTTCTCCACGCGCAGCACCTGAGCCGCCTGAGTAAATACACATTCGTCAAATCCGAGGGCGCGCTTCAGGGCCAGGTCGCGCTCCACCCACGACGGTATCGCGGCGATACGCCCCCGCTGTCCCCAGAGCTGCCGCCAGTAGGGCGCGAGCAGCACCGGGATCGGGTAATCGGTGCCCCAGAGGAGTTTGCGATGCAGTTCGCGGCGCCTGGCCAGCCGGGGGAGCCAGCCGGATCGCCCGAACGCAGCGAGCGCGGAGATGTCGGCGTAGAGCGGGTCATTGGCGAACTCGCCGGCCAATGCGTCGTGAAACGCCTTCGCATAGGACTTGCCCTGCCAGGGAAACGACGGCGTAGCGGCGTGGGCCACGATGACCGTGGGCATGGCCGATTCGCGCTTCAGTTGACGCAGCACGTTCAGCATCGGCAGCGGGCTTTCAAACTCCATGTGCTGCCGTCCGAGCGACATCTCGCCGCCATAATGGATCAGCATGGGTACATTCAACGCCGCCGCGCGGCGTAGGAACGCAATCGTGCGCGGATCCTCTGCCCGAATATTCTGGTGGATTGGCAGCCATTTGATCAGCACAGCCCCCGCCGCGGCAACCTCGTCGAGCATGTCGCAGGCGGTGCGGCCATCGTGTTTGCGATAAGGGTGAATCGAGGCGCCGAGCAGATACCGATTCGGATGCTGCCGGCACATCGCCCGGACGAGCGAGTTCGACACATACAGATCGCTCCCGCGCTGCGACTTGCGGTGCACCGGGCCACAGGCGACCCCGGCGTCGTCGTGGTATTCGTCAAACGCCAGCAGGACGAGCCGATCGACGCTCGACATGGTGGCCCAGTGTCGCTCGTTGGCCTGGGCGATGGCGTCGTCCAGGGCATCCCCCGGCGGCAGCGAGGGATCCACGCCGAGCATTCGCCTTAAGGCCCACCACGTGAGTCGACCCAGCATGCGTGGCGAGAAATAGCTGTCGAAACGAGGGTGGGCGAGGGCCCCGTTGGGCTCGAACGAGAATCGCTCGATCTGCGGATCAACTCGGCGGGCGCTGTATCCGACGTGACAATGGACATCGATGATCATGCGTGATCCGATTTCACCCGCGACAGCCCTCTCCAATGGTTGGATAATATACATTCAGGAATGCGACGCCGCCCGAAGGTAAACGTGGGGCGAGATGAATTTCCAAACTGACGTCATCGTCATCGGGTCGGGTTACGGCGGATCGGTCGTCGCCGCGCGGACAGCGCAAGCCGGACTCCGCGTAGTGGTGCTGGAGCGCGGTGGACAGCTCGATGCAGCAGGCTGGGATGCGATCACCGAGGGCCGCGCGAATCTGCGGCGAAGTTCAAATGACAACGGACCGCTGGATGTTCACGTCATGCGCGGGCTTGGGGCGCTGACCGGCAATGGCATGGGCGGCGGTTCGCGGATCAACACCGGCGTGACCATTCGACCGCCGGCGTTCATCTTCGATCAGCATTGGCCGCGCGGGGTCGATCTCGCGTCGCTGGCCGCGTGTTATTACCGCATCGACGCTGAGATTCGCCCAGTGACGTGCTCAGAGTCGACGCCGCGCGTGGCGCTGATGAATCGACTGGGGCGCGATCTCAAATGGCCGGTGACGCGCTTGCCGCTGGCGGTCAACATGAGTCAGGCACAGTCGGTCGACACTCAAGCTGCCAATTCAGAATCGCTCATCGGCAGTGTTGCATCGTGGTTTCGCGGCGCCGGAGTGAAACGCGGACTTGATCAAACATATCTGCGTGCCGCAAACGAAGCCGGCGGGATCATCCAATCAAACACGATGGCACGGGTCATTGAACCGCTGTCGGGAGGCTTCCGGGTTCACTTTCGAACCGATCACGGCGAAGGATCCATGACTGCCAAAACCGTCGTGGTGGCGGCGGGAACGTTGAATACCGTACGTCTGCTTTTCGCGAATCGAGACGAACACGTCACGCTTCCGCGCGTCAGCCCACGGCTCGGTGAGCGCTTCTTCACGAACGGCGATCGCGGCGCATTACTTTACGGTGTCGATCATGACTGGAGCGTTGACCACGCCCCAACGGTGACGAGCTGGTTTGATCTATGGGATCCGCATCGGTTTTTCATTATGGACTTGGGGCGTGTGCCGATTCCCGGCACCGTCAATGCGTGGATACTTGGAGTCATGGGCGCAAACGAGTCACCTCGACGGCTTATTCATCGCGGCAATGGCCGACTCCGTTGCACTTCCGAAAAAACAAACACTTCGCGCGATGACGAAGTGCAATCGTGCATCGGCGCCATCGCAAAAGCCGCCAGCGCGACATGGATGATGGTCCCTGCATGGCTGGAGCGACGCATGCCCATGACCGTGCATCCGCTCGGCGGTGCGGTCATGGCCGATACTCCGGCGCGCGGTGTCGCCGATTCGCACGGCGAAGTCTTCGGACACTCCGGCCTGTTCATCGCCGATGGTTCGCTCGTGCCGACGCCGACCGGCGTGCCGCCGTCGATGACGATTGCGGCGCTGGCCGAGCGCGTGGCAACGCGAGTCGTGGAGTCGATGCGATGAGCTCGTTGCCGCTCTTCGAACAATTTCCCGCGCTGGCCGAGCGCGTTCCATGGACGCCCCTCGTTGTCGCGCCGACGGCCGTCGATTTACTGGCCGATTTGTCGCATAGTCATGGTATTGAACGTCTGTATTGCAAGCGCGAGGATCAAACGCATCCCGTCCTTGGCGGCAACAAGGTGCGCGGGCTGGAGTTCCTGCTGGCTGATGCCCTGCGGCGCAAGGCGCATGCGCTGTTCACCTTCGGCGCCACCGGCAGCAATCACATCGCCGCCACGGCATACCATGCGCGCACGTTTGGAATGAGCCTGACGGCGCTGGCGATTTCGCAGCCATTTGCCCCGTATGTCGCCCGAAATCTCCACGATGGCATGGCGGCGGATGCCCGAATCGTCGCGGTGAATCCGATCACGGCAGGTCCGCGATTTGCTTTCGAGTGGTTACGGCTTCGGCGAAGCGGCCGCCGCGTGCGCATCATCCCGCCCGGCGGCACGACGCCGCTCTCATGCCTGGGGCATGTCAACGCTGCGCTTGAGTTGCGCTCGCAAATCGACGCCGGACTTCTTCCACCGCCGGACTATCTCTTCGTCAGCATGGGCAGCCTGGGCACCGCCGCGGGTCTTCTGCTCGGCTGCCGCCTCGCCGGACTCAAAACGCGCATCGTCGGCGTCGTCGTATTCAACCGCTGGTTCTGCACGGCCGGTCGCTGCGCCGCACTGGCCAGGCGCACGCTGCGTTTCATGCGCGAGCGCGACCCCTCGGTGCCGGATATGGAAATCACCCGCGCCGATCTTGATGTCACGTCAACCTCTTTGGGACGTGGCTACGCCCATCCAACACTGGAATCGACCGCGCTGGGCGCGCATCTCTCTAGCGTCACCCTCGATCAGACATACTCGTCAAAAACACTGGCCGGCGCACTCGACTGGATCAAGACCCACAATCTGCAGATTAGGAATCTGCTCTACTGGCACACCTACCATTACCGCTCGCCGCTGACGGCCGATGAAACGAAGTCGCTTGAGTCCAAACTGCCGCGGGCGATGCGCCATTTCGTCACCGGGAAATGACAAGAGCCGCGCCGGCTCCAGACCGGCGCGGCCCTTTGATTTTTCAATCAACAGCAAATCGAATTACTTGATGCCGAGCAGCTCAACTTCAAAGACCAGCGTGGCATTCGGCGGGATCTTGGCATTGGGATTGCCGCGCGGTCCATAGGCCAGCGCGCCCGGCGCGACGATGATTCGCTTGCCGCCCACTCGCATTGAGCCCACGCCCTCATTCCAGGCAGGAATGACCTTCATGGTGCCGGCAGGCGCGTCCTTGAGTCCGAACTCCAGCGGCTTGTTGCGGTCGACCGAGGAGTCAAACTTCATTCCGGTCGGCAGCCAGCCGGTGTAGTGCGCCTGGACGACATCGGTCGACTTCGGCGACGCGCCTTCGCCGGGCTTGACGTCATAATGCCAAAGTCCGGTGTTACTGACCGTGAACTTGGCCGGATCGAGTTTCAGTGTGTCCTTGACGAAATTGCTGGCCTCGTCCATCACCTTCTTATTCCGGTCCTTGGCTTCCTGTTCGGCCCTGGCCCGCTTCTCTTCGGCCTTCTTCTGTCGCTCGGCGGCGGGGATGCGCGGGAACTTGGCATCGAGAATCGCATTCCACTCCGCGACCTTGGCCTTGCTCTTCTCGAGCACCGGGTTGATGTCGCCTTCGATGATCACCATGTCCATTGTGTCGCCCATGCCGATGGCGTTGACCACATCCTGACCTGAGATCACCTTGCCAAAGACGCTGTGCTTGTCGTTGAGCCATGGCGTGGCGACATGCGTGATGAAGAACTGGCTGCCGTTGGTCCCCGGGCCGGAGTTGGCCATCGAGAGCACGCCCGGGCCATCATGCCGCAACGTGGGATGGAACTCGTCTTCAAATTTGTATCCGGGGTCGCCGGTGCCGTTGCCCTTCGGATCGCCGCCTTGAATCATGAAGTTGGGAATGACACGGTGAAACTTCAGGCCGTCATAGAAGCCGCGATCGGCCAGATTGACGAAGTTCGCCACGGTCATCGGTGTCTCGTCGGGCGTCAGCTTCACGCGAATGTCGCCCTTGGAGGTCTTGAAGACGGCCACCAGGCCGTCGGCAATCTTGGGTTTGTCGCCGCCTTTCATCGTCTCATCTCCTGCGATGACGAATCCGGCAGAGAGGAACAGCCCGCCGAAGACCGCTCCGGCCAGCCACGTCTTGTTACGAGTCATGAAATGCCCTCACTGATTGGAGTTCGTGCCCTGATCCCGGCGCGGACTGTCTGGCACACATGTGCAGATTTAGAGCGCCGAAACCGGAGAAAGTTAGGACTTTTCGGGCGAAATGTCAAACTTTGACCGAGCCGGGCCAGACCCGCCGCAGATCGGCCTTGAAATCAACGCAGGCAGCGTCGACGCAGGCCTTCCAGTCGTCGCCGAAGCGCGACGCATGCTGCGGCGTCTCGTGGGCGAAGATGACCGACCGGCCGGCCGCGATAATTGCGCCTCCGCCGTCGGCTTTGAAATAGGGCCGCAGCGCATCGGCGGTTCCGCCCTGTGCGCCATAGCCGGGTACCAGAAAAATCGACTGCGGCATGAGTTCGCGAAGCTGCGCCGCGTCTTTCGCGTTGCGCGTGGCCACGACCGCGCCGATTGCAGAATAGCCGGACGTACCGACGGCATGCGGCTCGCCAGCCCAGCGCGCCACCAGGGCGGCCACCAGCTCGTGGACCTTGCGACCATCAGCCGTCACGACATCCTGCACGGTCGCAGCTGATTCGTTGGACGTGCGCACCAGCACGAAGACGCCGCGCCCCGCCGCGATGGCCGACTCGGAGAATGGCTTGACGCCATCCCATCCGAAATAGCCGCTGATCGTGATCGAGTCGGGAATGCCATTGTCGATTCGAGTGTCGGGATTTCGCGCGACATGCGCAGTCGCATATTGATCCGCGGTGTGTCCGACGTCGCCGCGCTTAACGTCGCCGATGGTGATGAGGCCGTGGCGATGCGC
>CAYXEY010000047.1:0-16633 GCA_964464105.1 uncultured Planctomycetaceae bacterium | reverse complement strand
GCATCACACGGGCGACACGGCGCGGGGTCTTCGCGAAATGCACCGCGTACTCCGCCCCGGCGGCCGCGCGTTTCTCTATCTCTACGGCGCGGGCGGCATCTTCTGGCATGCCCGTCGCGCGGCCCGCGAGGTCATGAAACGCATCCCGCGCGAACTCACCAACGATGTGCTCCGCATGATCGGCATGCCCGCCAATCGGTTCATCTTCGTGGATACGTGGTACGTGCCCATCGAGGAGCACATTACGCGCGGCGCGCTGAAATCGTTGCTGGTCGCGACCGGATTCGCCAGTCCCGAGAAGTTGCTCTCCCGCCGAGCAACCGATTTAGACAGCGAAGCGGTGATGAACGATCCTGCATTCACCGCTCTCTGGGGCGATGGCGAGCATCGCTATCTATTACGAAAATAGGGACCAGATGCGAGAGCAATTGCTATTCGTTGCGTGAATTCTCTCTGACTGGCGCTTTCTAGCGGCACATCATCGTGACCCCACCCATCGCATCGCGATGAACGGGCCACGCATCTTAATCCACCACAACTATCCGCCGCGGCGCGGGCCCCTGACCGGTCTGCGGCTTCGCGGCCGGTTGCGGCTGCACCTTTGCCCGACGCGGCTGCCTGGCGGCATGTCCGGCACGCTGAGCCCGCGGCGCCTTCTGCTCGCGTGGACGATGTGACGGAGCACCGCGTCCCGCAGCCTCGGGCTTTCGCCCGCGCGGGGCGCCGCTGGTCGAACTCCGCACCGCCGGCCTCGCAAATTCCGCATCAGGACGCTCGACCAGATCGAACAGATACTTCACCTCCGCCGGCGCAAGCATTCGAAACGCCCCGAGCGGGAGCCGCTGAATCGACAGCTTTCCGATCTGGATTCGCGTCAGCCGAAGCACCTTGTGCCCCAGCTTGGCCAACACGCGCCGCACTTCACGATCGCGTCCTTCGCGCAGGGTGATCTCCAGCACAGCCCGATCGCGCTGCTTGTGGACGAACTCGATTTTCGCGGGGGCGCTCTTTCCCTCGGCCAGCCATACGCCCTTCCGCGCCTTGTCGAGCGTCTCTTCGCTCGGCAGGCCCATTACTTCGGCACGATAAGTCTTCGGTACGCCGAACCTCGGATGCGTCAATTTCTGCGTCAACGCGCCGTCGTTCGTGAGGATGATGAGCCCGGTCGATTCGATATCGAGCCGCCCCACCGGAAAGACCCGTTCGCGCACGCCAACCAGCAGATCGATCACCCGCTTGCGGCCGGACGGGTCCTCATGCGTGCACAGTACGCCGCGCGGCTTGTTCATGAGAAAATAGACCGGCTTCTCCATGCGCAGCGGCTTGCCGGCGATGACCACGCGGTCCTTCGCCGGGTCGACCATGACCGGCAACTCGGAGACGACCTCGCCGTTCACCGTCACGGTTCCATCGAGGATCATCTCCTCGCAGGCTCGGCGGGAACCGAATCCCGCGGCAGCCATCAGTTTTTGCAATCGTTCACGCATCGACGGGCCTTTTCCTCATCTTCTCGCACTTTCGCACACAGACACATGGTAGCAGGGATAGGAAGACCTTGAATCCGGGACGAATTCGCTCTATAAATCCTCACGAATCGTCGCACCCCGGCTACGGGATGCGCACGCAGCGGCGTAGCTCAGTTGGTAGAGCAAGGGATTCATAAGCCCTGGGTCACCGGTTCAAGTCCGGTCGCCGCTAGTCAGCAATTAATCACAAGGGAATAAGTTGTAGACGGCAGGGCGCTCGAAGCAGCTCAATAATGGCTGCCGCGACCTGGGCGGGGTCTGCCCCGCGCGCCATCGTTTCAGAAGGCAAGTCTCCTGGGATGCGTGCTGGCAAAGGAGCCGCAATTTCACGTCGGGGCCGCTCTGGGGCGGGAGACGCCGCACGATGCCGCAGGGCCCTTTCCTGAAGTGCGGTCATGACGTCGGAATGAGCAGCCAGAACATTGGCTGCAAGTGCGAAGTGACATTCATCAAATCGCCTTCCTACTGAGGCCTTTTTTTCAAGAATTGCGGGGGCGCGCCGCCTCTTGTTGCCGTCTGGAGAGGTGAGGCCGGCGTCGGCCTTGCTGATGTGATTCAGCGAACAACAAAGCGTGGTCCTTAAACAGGAGACCGATCATGATCTGGCATATCCCTTTTCCGTTGGTGCATGCCCTTCGTGTCTTGCTGGGCCTGTAATGTCAAGCGAGGGTGTGCGGCCGGTGCCGTTGAGCGTCGGCCGCGGGTGACAGGCAAGGTCGGCGTGGCTGATGCCTGAATCGATTATATAAAGCAATTTCATTGCAAGGAGAGAAACATGCTCGCGTATCAAAACATCGTCAATCATCTTGTCCTTCGGGTGTGTGACATTTTTGACTTCCTCTGTTGATTGACCTGTGTACACGAATGCCTTGCCCGAGGCACGGCGAAGGCCATGCCTCGGGCGTTGGCTTGCGCTTTCGAATGGGAAAACACTCCGGGCGTCTGCTCGGAGTGCGGCGCAAAGGTCCCGGTTCCACTCGTGGCGACTAACACCTCGAAACCAGCTCAATGAAGCTGGAATCTCGCCGAGGAATGGCGTCACCCCCACCAGGAATTATCTCAGCACTTTGCTCTCCGCGGAGCGCGGGGCAAGTCGTAGGACATGCTTACGCCGGATGAACTTCGCGAATTCCGCGCCCGTGCAGTCCAGGCCCGATGCTCGCTCTCGCCCGTCAAATGGGTTCACTTGCGTGATGGCCCGCTGGAGGGCCTGCGCGTCACGGTGCCCGCCTGTGGCGCGGCCATCGTCGCATGGTGCCATCCAACTCCGCGCGGCTGTATTTGCGCGCACTACCAGCCGGGTCCAGCGTATCACGAGTGGATATTCAAGGAATGGCACGAGTGCGGCCGCAGGGAGAGCGGACTTGTACACTCGGCCGAACCGCACGAGTAACGCCATGCGATTTCGACAACTCATGCTCGGTTGCAGTCTTGTTGTCTGGTGCGGAATCCTTGGCGGTATCGTCGCTTCCAACCACTGGTATTGCTTCTATTGGAAAGCCCCTTATTTAATTGGATTCAATAATGGCAGCCTGACGATTCAAAGCAGCCCGTCGATCAAGAATGGGTGGTTGGTTTCCGGTTGGTCTCATTCGCGGCGAAGAACTCCTGTATTTTCGTGGGGCATGACCCGATTCGGCGTCGAGTCGAAAAACGAATTCGACATCAGCCTGGCAGGTTGGACGCTCCTCGGCGCCGGGACGATCCCATTGGTTTTTCTCTCGCGACGTGTCTGGCTTGATCGCCGTCCCCCGGCCGGTCATTGCCAGGAGTGTCGTTACGACCTGAGGGGCAACACCAGCGGCGTCTGTCCGGAATGCGGCAGGAGATCCTAGTCGCTCAAAACAGCTTGAAGACCTGCGAAATTGCCAGACCAACGGCGATCAGGATCAAGACCAGCACGGCTACGTCACGACTGCGTTGAGAACCACTGCTCATGCCCGCCCTCCGGCCCGCACTGGAGGGATTAAAGTCGGCTGGTGGAGTAATTGCCGAGAAGGCCAGGTGATTAGAGTAGAACTCGCGCTACCGGGAGCTGATGACTGCTTCGTATTAATCGAATCAATTACCGAGGATCAAATTCACCAGCGCCGCCACGTCGACGCCATCGACTGTGCCATCGCTGTTCACGTCGGCATTGCCTGCTGGACAGTCAGGATGCGACTGCGAGTATAGGACAGGGTTCATCAGGGCCGCGATGAACGCGTCCACGTCGACAATTGACACTGATTCATCGCAGTTCAGGTCGCCGGGCAAGCCCGCATTCGACTGCGATTCAAACGCCCCGAGGTCAATCATCGGCGCGGTGCCTTCACCGCCGTCGGGCATCTCGGGATCATTCCAACGCCGCGGATTACCGGCGCGATCGACGGTCAGCCATGCCGGCACGGCATCATTGCGACCGATGTCGATGACCGGCGAACCGGCGCGGGGACGCAAGTCATCGTCGACAGTGCCGTGAAGCAGATCGGCGCCAAGCGCGTCGCGAAAGAGCGGGTCGACATCAATGATCGCGTCGCCCGCCGCTCCACCCTCGATGTTGCAATGATCGATCGAAAGGGCCGCGCCACCGATTTCGTCCGGCGTGTTGCCGCGGATGATTGAGTTCGACAGCACAGATTCGGCAAACTCGATGATCTGCACCCCGCCGCCAAACATGCCCGACTGACCCGTCGCCGTGTTGGCGGTGATGGTGCAGTTGCTCACCATCGAGAAGCTGAACTGGGCCAGAATGAGCCCGCCGCCGATCTTCGCGGTGTTGCCATTGAAAATGCAGTTGTAAATTTGCGGATGGGCATCGAAACTGCTCAGCAGGCCTCCGCCCCAACCCTCCGTGTCGCCGATGGCGTGATTGGCGACGTAGGTGCAGTTGATCACGATCGGGTTGCTGCCCTCAAGGTATTGTCCGCCGCCGCCCAGTTCGGCCGTGTTGTTCTCAAACAGACAATCGTCCATGACCACGTCGGCGAAATAGGTGCTGGCCCCGCCGCCGACAGAAAAGTAGCTGTTCAAGGCGGTGTTATTTCGAAAGGCGCAGCCGCGGAAGGTGACCGGGGCATTGATGCTGTAGCCGCCGCCGCCTTCACGGGCATGGTTGTCGTCAAAGATGCAGTCTTCGATCAGGGCAAACGACTCTTCATCAGCATAAAAGCCGCCGCCAAAACTCGATTCGTTTCGTGTAAAGAGACATCCGGCGATCGTTGCAGCGCCGCCCTGGGTCCACAGGCCCGCCCCGCCGCTGCCCCCGCCTCCGCCACCCCCTGCTTCGATGTCGAGCCCGGCAATGTTCTCGTCGAACAGGCAATCCATGAGCATCGGTTCGCCGTCATGCGAGAATACGCCGCCGCCCCCGATCTCGGCAACGTTGCCGCTGAACCGGCAATCGATCAGCATCGCGCCGCTCACATCAGCGTAGAAACCTGCGCCGTTGTAGGCCCGGTTTTCCTCGAAGATGCAGCCGATCCACATCGAGCCGTGCATGCTGGCGCTGTAACCGCCGCCGCCGCGGCCCGCGGTCACGTTTCCACGAAAGAGACAGTTCCAGGCGAGGGTCTGCGAGTGGTGATGCACGTAAAGCCCCGCGCCATGGCTCTGCGCAAAGTTATCGACAAATGCACAATTGATGATCGACGAGCTGCCGTGGTCGTTGATCGTGCCATGGTTGATGGCCCAGTTTCCGGTGAAGATGCAGTTGAGAAACTGCGGCGTGGCGTCGTAAACGTTGGCCCCGCTGCCCTGGTCCATCGAGAGCGGCGTGGGGCCGAGTGAGACGCCATCCGCCCGTCCCGCTGTGATGGTGAAACCGTCGAGGATGGCCGTGTCGTCGACGTCAATCCCCACGACGACCTGGTATGCGTTGTCGGACATGTTGGTGAAATCAGGCCCGTCGTCGCCGAGCAGATCGCCGGAGAGAGTCGTGGAATTCGCTTGGGGGTTTCGCTGACTGGCGAGCATTTCATCACCGGCGAAGCCGCCGAGCAGCGCGACACCCGTCTTCAATCTAAACGCCACATGGCGATCTCCTGCGGGGCCAGGTCTGTAGGTTCCCGCGGCGACCCAGATTTCATCTCCGTCCGATGCGGCCAGCAGCGCCGGTTGCAGGTCGGGATAGGCGTCGGTCCAAGTAGCACCGGTTCCGGCCCCATTTGCACCGGGTTTCACACGCAGCACCCCCGCCATTGCGCATGTGGTTGAAACGAGCGCGGTTGCGAGCGCAGCAAGTGCAACGATCTCAGTCCGTCTGAAAAGCATGCACGGCTTTCCGGGAGAAAGTTTGGGCTTGCCGGAAGAGTTCACCGGTCGATTGCGTAGACTTCGAACAATTGTATGAGCGAGGCCCCGGACGGATCAATCAAACCTGCAGTCAACAGTCGCTCACGCTGGGAATTCGTCCTGAAATACTGGTGATATGGGCGCACTGCAATTGCTGGAGGCAATGTACTCAGCACGGGTTAACTTGATCGAGATTGCATCACGATGCCGCGATCGGCAATGCGTAGTCCGACTCGGCCGGCTCGTGCTCGATGTGCGATTCCTTTTGTGAGGACGGCATGCTCGACGGCGGAGCTGCGCCGGTCCAGCGCTGCTCGATCTCGTCGGGCCGGGCCTTGACCATCTTCAGGCGCGAGCCGGGCACGCGCGAGGTCTTCTCGATCTTGCCAAAGCGCAGACGAGCGCCCCACTTGAGCGAGTCCCACGCCGTACGGGCAAGGGCCGCCATGCCGATGAACTGCATGCCGATGTCCGCGCCCGAGAGTCGGGTCTTCCAGCGCACCATCGAATCGAGCAGGTTGATCGGGTTGTAGAACGTGCCATAAGCGGCAATCAGGTTGAACTGCTTCCACCACGGCGATTGCTCTTCGGTCGCCACGACGTGGTTGCCGTCGAACTGCCACTCTTCCAGCTTCTTGCCGCCGACATTGTCGAAGACCATGCCCTTTTCATAAGGCACGTCGAAGAAGTTGGTGCCCACGGCCGGCGTCAACACCGTAATCTGCACGCTGATCGCCCCCGCCTTGCGCAGGAAGTGGACCTGATTCATGATGCCATAAAGGCTGCCGCGGGTCAGCAGCGGCTGATGATCGTGGTGCATCATCATCGGCATCGGACAGATGCCGTTGTCGTTCATGGCCTTGAACAATTCAATTGTCTTTTGCGGCGTCTGGCCCTTCTTGATCAGGCTGGCCGTGACATCCTCGATGCCAAACCAGATGCCGCGCATGCCGGCCTGCCGGGCGCGGGGCATGAGGTCCATGTTTTTGTGGGCGTCGAACTCGGTCGACTCGGTTGCCCAGCGAACAGCCTTGTGAAACCGCTCACCGTTGTAGCGCCGCTTCACCAGATGATCGAACAACTCCTCCGCGGTCTCGCGCTTGTTGAAGAAGTTGTCATCGGTGCCGAAGAAGTTCTTCAGGCCGTAGGTTTTGTGTAGATATTCCAGTTCGTCCCCGAAGCGCTGCGGACTCTTGAAGCGGAAGCTGTTCTGGTTGTAGGCCGGAATCGGGCAGTAATTGCAGCGGAATTTGCAGCCCTGCGTGATGGTCAGCGAGGCAATACGGGCATGTTTGCGAACCTGCTCGACCGGCACCGGGCTGGTCAATTCTTCGCCCTTGTGCTTGCGCTCGACAATGCTGAAGCCGGAGTACGGCATCGGATATTCGTCGAGGTCCTGCACCAGGCGCTGAATGCCGGTGTCGACCAGATGAGCCTCGCCGCCGCCCGGCGAATCGATGCGATAGACCAGGCCGGGGATGTCCTCCAAGCCCCGCGAGTTGCGGGCTTCGATGAACGCCTGACGCATCGTGTTGGACTTGGTCTTGTATTCGAGCAGCCGATCAATCAGCTCGATCAGGATGAACGCCTCGCCGGTTACGGCGCAATCGGCGTTGATCTCACCGCGCTCTCCCTGAGCAAAACAATCCCATGGCTCGTAAATGGCCTTCGGACCGCCGACAAGCACCAGCGGACGCTGGGCTTCGGGAATCTTGCAGGCATCTTCGATCAGTTCGTACGCCTTGCGGGCGTGGATCTGCATGCTGCTGATGATCAGCAGATCGGGGATTTTGCCATCAATCTTGGCGCGCGACGGCTTGATATTGGGCGACCACAACTGAAAGGCCAGCCGCATCTTGCGCAGCCCGGCCGCATAGAGCGTGTCCGCAACCATGCGCGGCCCCGCCGGCACGATTCGCATATCGGCAAAAAGAAACGGGAGAAGCCGCGTTCGGTTGTCGAACGCATACATGATGAGCGCGGACATCTCCCGCGTCTCGGGTCGGGCCGCCAGCTTGGCCAGCAGTTCAGGCAACCGTCCGGTCCGGGTGAATTCGTCTCCGCGGGGTCTTTTGGGCAATTCCATAGGGGCAGTCTAGGCGGTTTTGGGGGATTCCACAAGCAATAAGAGATATATCGGACCTGGCGGCGGTGTCGCGAAAGCTGGACCGGGCTTGGCTTTACTCCATACCGTCGATCAGCGGGATGACCTTAAACTTCTCGACATCCACCAGCCCCTGATTGGTCAATTTGAGCTTGCCAATCACGGACAGACTCAGGAATGACAACGCCATGAAGGGCTGCGCGAGCGGGCATCCCAGTTGCTTCGCCGCATCCAGCAGTGCGGATAGGTCTGTGGCGACCTTTTCGGCCGGTGCGGCGCTGACCAGTCCCGCGATTGGAAGCGGGAGCTCCGCTTGCACCTCACCATCGCGAACGACAATCCAACCGCCGCCGAGTTTCACCAGGCGCACTGCTGCGATCATCATGTCTTCATCATTCGTGCCGACGACGACGAGATTGTGGGCGTCGTGAGCGACGGTGGACGCGATGGCCCCGCCCCTCAATCCGAATCCGCGAACAAACCCGCGGCCCATCTCGCCGCTGGCCCGGTGCCGCTCAATCACCACCATCTTGGCCAGGTCGCGCGCCGGGTCGGCCACCAGGCAGCCGTTGCAGACCTTAGCATCTTCGATACATCGCTCGGTGTCGATGCGGTTTTCCAGCACCTTGATGACGTGAATCTTGTGGCACAGGCCAATGGCCTGTTCTTTGTCTTCAGAGAACGACCGGCCATTGGCCGGTTCCACAATCTGAAAGTCATTGCGCTCGATCCATTTCACGTTCACACTGCTGCGCATAGCGAGCCGGTGATCGCCGGACGATTTCGCCACAATGCAATTGCCGCCGTCGGCAACCTGCACGCCGCGATGAAACACCTCGGCGACGCGGCAGTCCCTTAAATCGTGCATCACTGTGATGTTCGCGAGGTAACCCGGTAAGACAGCGCCGGTCTGCCGCAGGCCGAAATAGCGGGCCGTATTGATCGAACCCATCTTCACCGCCGTGATCGGATCAATTCCCATCGCAATGGCCGTGCGAATCATGAAATCGATCTGACCTTCAACAAGCAGATCGCTCACGTCTTTATCATCCGTGCAGAATAGGAATCGATCGGCGGTCTCGGGGCGGATCGTCGGCAAAATCGCCTTTAGGTTTCGCGTCTGCGAACCCTCGCGCACCATCACATAGAGACCATTGCGCAATTTCTCAGCGGCCTCGTCGGCCGTGGTGCATTCGTGATCGCTCATGATGCCGGACGAGGCGTAGGCCTGCAGATCGCGCCCGCGCACGGCCGGTGCGTGTCCATCGATCACGCGACCGGCCGCCATCTTCAATTTAGCCAGAACGCCGGGATCACCATTGATGACCCCAGGGTAGTTCATCATCTCCGCGAGGCCGAGCACCCAGGGATTGTTGAGAAATGGCACGAGGTCTTCAGCGTCAAGATCCGCCCCGGCCGATTCCAGCGGACTGGCCGGCACGCACGAGCTGAGCATGACGAACACATCGATCGGCGCGTGCTTGGCCGCGCGCAGCACGAACGCAATGCCCTCGGTGCCCATGACGTTCGCGAATTCATGGGGATCGGCGACGACAGCGGTCGTGCCATGCGCCGAAACGACACGTGCGAACTCTGGCACCGAAAGAAGCGACGACTCGATATGCACATGCGCGTCGATCAAACCAGGGCAGATGTAACGCCCCTTCAAATCGATGATTTTTCGACCGTCATACCGCCCCACGCCGGCGATGCTGTCACCCAGAATCGCGACATCAGCCTCCTGAATCTCATGGGAAAACACGTTGACGACACGGCCATTTCGCAGCACCAGGTCAGCAGGCGATCGGCCCGCGGATACGGCGATAAGGTCCGAAAGCGCCACATCGGACATCAGATTTACTCCTGACTACCATTCAGGGACCACGAGTCGCGCCGGCGGGCACGAATGCAAGCCGGTATGATATCAGAAGTTATGCGCGATCCAGGCCGATGACGCGGCACGTGCTCGAGTCGTTAGCCTCCCGCTTGCAAAGCGCATAACTCGTGGTAGCATAAGAGATTCGTCGTCGTTCCGCGGGTGTTGTTATGCGCCTGCAGGCGTAAACCCCGTGGGATTACCCACGACATTGCAATGTGAGGAAGTCATGGCAGTCACTCTAAGACTGGTGCGCATGGGTCGTCGCAACCGCTCGTTCTTTCGACTTCGCGTCTCGGACAGCCGCTATGCAGCCGGCGGCCGGTTCCTGGAAGAGGTCGGCATCGTCGATCCCATCGCGAAGGACAAGGCCAAGCAGGTCGTTCTCGATGGCGATCGCATCAAGTTCTGGCTTCAGAACGGTGCGACCACCAGCGATACGGTGCGCAGCCTTTTGAAGAAGAACGGCATCAAGGTCGAGAAGCGCGGCCCGGGTGTTGCGGCCGCGGCAGCAAAATAAGATGCAAGGTGGGTCAACCGTTTCGACCCACCTTTTTTATTGGAGGATCGTGACGACAGCTCATGCGGATCGACATCCTGACCTTGTTCCCGGAGGCCCTTGAGCCGTTTTTCGCCTCCAGCATCATCGGGCGGGCGAGAGCCGCGGGGAAGGTCACGATTGAATGCCACGATATTCGCAGGCATTCATCCGATCCGCATCGTAAAGTCGATGATGTCCCGTTCGGCGGCGGGCCCGGCATGGTGATGATGTGCCAGCCGATCTTCGACGCGGTCGAAGCGGTCACGAAGCTGGACGAGAAAACGCCGACGCTGATTTCGCTGACGCCCCAGGGCACGCGATTGACGCAACGAGTTGTTGAGGAACTGGCTCATAAGGACCGGCTGATATTGATTGCCGGTCACTATGAGGGAGTGGACGAACGAGTTCGGATCGGCCTGTCGCCCCTGGAGTTATCCGTGGGTGACTATGTGCTTTCCGGTGGGGAATCAGCAGCCATGGTCGCGGTGGATGCGATCGTAAGGCTGCTGCCGGACGTGTTGGGCCATCCGGATTCATCGAAGGACGAGTCGTTCTCGCGCGGAGGCGGGAACGACTCGGCAGATTGCAACGCCCGGGCGCTCGAGTATCCGCAATACACGCGGCCTCGGGAGTTTCGGGGATTGACGGTGCCGCCGGTGTTATTGAGCGGCAACCATGCACAGATCCGGCAGTGGCGACGCGAGGAATCGCTGAAGCGAACCGCGGAACGCCGGCCCGATCTGCTTGATGGACAACATTGACGGACGAACTGACACAACAATATTCATCGCCGACGCGAAGATAGACGGGAGACGGTCATGCGCAACAAACTGATTATGGACACCGAGGCCAAGCACTTTCAGAAGAAGCCTCCCGTCTTCGAGATCGGCGATTACGTCTCGGTCGGCATCCGCATCAAGGAAGGCAACAAGGTGCGCGTGCAGCCGTTCATCGGCACGATCATCGCCCAGCGCGGCGCCGGCACCGGGGCCACGTTCACGGTGCGACGCATCGTGAACAACGAGGGCGTCGAGCGCATCTTCCCGCTGCACTCCCCGCACATCGAGTCTGTCGAAGTGCAGCGCAAGGGCAAGGTTCGCCGCAGCAAGCTGTTCTACCTGCGCGATCGCGTCGGCAAGGCCCGCAAGCTCAAGGAGCGCCGCGTGAACATTGCGAACGATGCCGAGTCGACCGCCGCCAAGGCCGCCAACGCCGCCGCCGAAGCCGCGCGTCCTCGCAAGTCGTCCGCCAAGCAGGAAGAAGTCGCCGGCGCGGTTTGATAGATTCAATTGATTGAAACACCAAATTGCGATCGCCCCCGTCTCCTTCTCCCTTGAGGGAGAGGGTTGGGGTGAGGGTGTTTTTCGCGCCGCACACTCCAATTGTTCGCGCAATCGGCTCCTCGATCGACAATAATCCCGTCAATGAAAACCCCTGACGCGATCTCCGCTTTTCGCCGCAGCGAACAGGCCTGGTGCGCGCAACTTGCGACGGGCGATCCGCTCACTTTCGGCGTCGCATACGTCGCCGAGGATTTCCCCGATCTCATCGGCGGCACACAGCTTCGCGACGTCTGGCTCGCCGATGTCGATCACAAATCCGTCTATTCCCAGGCCGAGGCCTACTTCGCGGCCCGCAAGTCATCCTGCAACTGCTGGGTGCCGGCGGTCGATCAGCCCATCGCCGAGGTGGCCGCGGTGCTTTCTCCCCACGGCTGGCGCGAGCGGCACCGCGTGATCCGCACCCTGCCGCCGGGCGCGGGCATCAAAGCGACAGCCGGCGATTTTCGCATCCTGCCCGCCCGGGCCATGCGCAAGGCCTACGCCGCGACCTTCGCAGGCGACCCACCGGTTCGTGCCGCGGCCGCGCTGCGTCGACTGGATGACTCCAACATGGATGCCTTTGTCGCGATGCGCAGCGAGCACCCCGCCGGACGCATCGCCTACCTCGAAGTCGGCGACATCGCGAGAATGACCGATCTCTTCGTCATCCCCGAGGCCCGCCAGCGTGGCGCCGGCGCGGCGCTGGTTTCACATTTCGCTCAGCTCGCCCGGCGATTGCTCCCCCGCGTGGTCGTGGCAGCCTGCGATCGCGAGGACGCGGTGGCCACGGGGTTCCTCGTGCGTTGCGGACTCGTTGAATCAGGGTTGTCGACGGAGTTCGTGCGAACGGAGCCGTCAGCCGTAAACCATTAGCCGTAAGCCAAAGGCATTCAGAGTTGGGGCCGCGCCGACGGCCACAGCCAGGGCGCCGTGGCGTCCGTCGACGTGCGATTCGAGATCATTCGCAATTCGAAATTAGTCATTCGACATTGCGACCTGCGTCGCATTGAACCGTCCAGCGCTCTCCCCCACCCGCCATGCCGGACAGTTCGGATCCTGACCCAGCAGGAGCGTCGCGCCGATTTGAGCGACGCTTCGCAACAGCTTCTCCTTGTTCACCATGTTCTCATAGGGCAACAGGTCGTAGGCCATGTTGTGCCGCAGGCCCAGGTGCGCCGCCGTCGGGATCATGTCTGCAGGCAGGATGGCGCAGCGCGCCACGCCGCTCGCAGGAAGGGACTCCTGCATCTGTGGGTGCGAGAAGGGATTCTTCGCACCAGCATAAAACACCACGCCCTGCTGGTGCCGCGTGTGTCCCACCATCGGACGCACCGCGATGCCGGGGGCGATTTCGGCCTCGCCGCTCACGAACGACAGCACGCCTGCCGCCTCCAGCGGGGCGAGGTTCTCCGGCCGGTAGGTGCCGGTCATGACCACGTGGCCCTCCAGGGCGTCATCCCATTCGCCACGCTGGACGATGTACTTTGCACGGGGAAAGGTCGGCTTGTAGACCACTCGCTTGGCAGAATCGCTCACGTTCGCACTGGCAGACGAGCTGCCAGTGGCACCCTTAGAGTCACCGCTGGCACCCCCGATGCGATCGACGGCGATTGTTCCGCCGCCGGCGTGGTCGAAATGCAGATGCGTGAGGATCACGAGGTCGATGGCCTCCGGCTCTACGCCGACGGCCTCCAGAGAATCGACGATTGTGTAATTGCCGAAACGGAAGAAGCCCTGCTCCTTGTCTGAATACTTCGCGGCCGCCCCGCAGCCTGTTTCCACGAGAATCCGCTTGCCGCCGCTCTCGACGAGCGTGCAGGTCATCGCCAGCGGGATGCGGTTGGCCTCATCGACCGTCGCGCCTTTGGCCCACATGGGCTTGGGGATGATGCCAAACATTGCCCCGCCATCCAGCCACAGCTCGCCACCGTCGAGAAAGGTGAGCGTGAGATCGCCGACCTGCAGCCGGCGGGGATGGGCCGTGGGGCCGAGGCCGATTTTTGTATTCGTGCTCATGGGCAGACCTTATAGAGTGGCCACTCGCGCGTGGCAATTCATTGCGAAAACGCGCTTGCACCTCTGCGCCCTTCGCCTATAGATCACGATTCGGGCGCATTTTTCCGCACCGTGGCACGCGGCTTGCTATCCTTCATCGCATGACCCCCAAGGCACGGCAATACTCATCCACACCTGTCGTTCAAAACTCTGGAAGCCCGTGCGGCGATATCCTACGATCCTCGACGCCGATGGGGCTTGACAGGGGAATCAGCACCAATAAGATGCTGATTCACTTAGGCCGCTGTTTGCAGGCTAAACTGCAATATGGGCTGGAGCAGTTGATGTCCGGGATGACGCGAAAAATCCTCTGGCGGTTGGGCTGGCTCACGGTTCTGGCCATGCACTTCCCGCTGGCCGCACGGCTCATCGGGGCTGCCGGACGCGGCGAATCCGTCAGCGTCGTTTCGCTCGCGCTCATCGGCCTGAGCATGGCCGTTTTCACCGCGGAAATCATCTGGTGTCCGCTACTTTCAATATGTTCCAGCCGGCGGCGATTCGTGGTCATGCTGATGATCGTCGCCCTGGTGCACACGGGCATGATTGAATCGCCGGACGATCTGCTCTGGATTTCGAGCACGTTATCGACCTTCAGCGTCGTATTGGCGATCGCGGTCGCACTTGCAGCCGTCGATGTGCGTAGAATTCCGCAGACCACTGCGCGATTTCGCATTCACCGCTGGCTGGAGATGCTTCCGCCGGTGCAGCCGTTCAATTTCCGAATTGCCCATCCCCCCACCGCACCTCCGGCGATCTGACTCACGCAGCCAACCCGCTTGGCGAATGACGTCGACGCCGGTACTTCATGTGATCAACATCGTGCCGGTTGAGCAAAGGGCCTCATTGCGGTCTTAATGCGAGATTCTCTTTGCCGCGCCAGTCCGTGTCGCACCCCATTCGTCAGGCCAACCCAATCTCTCTTTTGTGATTCGTCTCGCAGGCGACCGGTCCGTTCGTCGCCAGGCGAAGGCATCCGCCCTCCATCGCGGATTCCCTCGCGCGAGTTCTGCCCGCTGAATCGGCAGGTCCACGACTTGCCATGAAAAAAACGCGAGGCCTTTCCTGAGACCCCGCCCGGGAACGACCCCCATGAAATATACGCTCGTCATATTCGTCGCGCTCGCCGCCGCATGTCCGGCCGGTGCAGCCGACTACGCCTTCCCCACCCCCAGCGACGATCGCTGGCATTACCCCTTTAACTTCACCCCCGGCACGCGACCGGTCGCGACCTGTTTCGGCACCGGCGGGTTGAACGGCTTCAATGATCGTGACGGCATCGCCATCGTCGCCTGGGACACGTCAACGTTGATCACGCCCGGTCTCGGCGCCGCGAATTATCCGATCAGCTCGCTCACGGTCACCATGACCAACCAGCCGAACGCGGCGTGGCAGGTCGATCTGACGCCCGATGAGTGGTTCACCTACGACCTCAACGGCGACGGCACAATCAACGCCGACGGCATCGCCCGCGGAGAGCCCGGCGACACCGATGGCGAGAGCAATGACCCCGATCCGGGGCGCACCGTCGAACTGTACGGCGCCGGCTTCGGTCCGGTCTTCGCCGCGGCCGACTGGACTGAGACAAGCATCTATGTCGGCTCGGACAGCATCATCAACTCGCCACGAGACCCGTTCCCATTCGTGTTTCGCGACGGCGTCAGCGACTTGCTGCACGTCGAGGATCACATGAAGGGCCTGCACAATTCCGGCCTCACCCCGCCCTTCTGCGGCCCGCCGGACACAAGCTGCCCCTTTACTCCGATCCCCTGGGCCGTGGGCATTCCGGTGAATTACACGCCGACGCTGCAGCCGATCGCATTCGATGTCGTATTTACCGTCAATCTCGATCAATCCAACGGCCGCGTGCGGCAGTATTTTCAGGAGTGTCTCAATGCCGGACGCGTCTTCGCGGTGATCACCTCAGGCGCGGATGCGGTCTTCATGAGCGGCCAGGCGACTTTTCCCACGCTGTATATGAAGGATGCGACAGTGGCCGGTTCGAAGCCGGGCAGCCTGTCCATCACGCTCGACACCTGCCAGACCGGCAGCGGCGACATCGATTGCGACGGCGACGTCGATGGGGCCGATCGCGATCTGTTCATCGCCGTGCTGCTCGGGACCGAGACCGGCGCGTCCTATGTCGCCCGCAGCGATCTCGACGCAAGCGGCACCGTAAACGGGCTGGATGTATCCGGGTTCGTTCAGGCGTTCCTCAATCCATGAGAGATAAGACGAGGCAAGCCATGCAAGCAAATCGATTCAACATCAGGAAGCCAGGCTTCACGCTTCTGGAGCTTCTGGTCGTCATCGCGGTCATCGCCGTGCTGATCTCGATTCTCACTCCGTCGCTCAACAGCGCCCGCGAGCGCAGCCGCCGAGTCGTATGCGAGAACAATTTGCGCTCGATCTGGTTCGGCGTACTGACGTATTCGATGGGCAACGACGATCGTGTGCCGTTCATCGAAGACGTGAACGTGAATGACCCGAACGCCGATCCGTTCAGCCCCGACTATCCCACGGCCGTGGGAACGGTGCTGGGCAGCTATGTGCAGGAGAAGAGCTGGCGGTGTCCATCGGCGGTGGAGGGTTATCCGCCCGCGGCCGGCGGCGGCGGATGGAAGTTGACCTACACCTTTCATTTTGCCGGGCCGGTGGGCGAAGGCATTCCCTACGACCAGAACCCCAATGTGAACACGGGCGGTCCGCTTGACCCGGCCCTGGCCAATTATTCGCAGTTCGACGGGCGTCCGATCAAGAAACTCGACGGGCGACGTTATATCGGCTCGGAGAGTCCGACCGCGAATTATTCGAGCCGCTACGACCGCTGGTGGCATGGCCGCTGGGCCCTGGTGCGCGACTCGTTCGTGCAGCGGACCAATCCGCTGTACTTTTCGCCGCGCTATCCGCACAAGGTACGGCTGCAGGGCCTCATCGATT
>CAYXEY010000046.1:0-16729 GCA_964464105.1 uncultured Planctomycetaceae bacterium | reverse complement strand
TGAGGCCAAAACCGATATCCGGGATGTCGTAGGGAAGCATGCCGAAGCAATCCGCCATGCCTTCTCCGTAAGCGCCCTGCCCGCTGCCAGCCCAGCCGATGCACAAGTGACCGTACTCGTGATAGACGATGCTCTGGAATGCGGAATTGTTACAACTGCCGCCGGCTCTGCAGAAGTTGATCGATTCGGCCGTGAAATTGGCCCAGGCGTTGCACGGACACCCGCTGTCATTACGGTTGACATTGATGCGCACGCCAAGCTGGGTCGACGCACCGGGAAAGGACGGGTTGTAATTCAAAGCCCACGCCCGAACCGCATTGGCGGCGACATATGCGTTTGTCTGGGCAAGCACGAAGTCTGAGTTGTTGGCTGCATTGTGCGTGAATTGAACCGGTCCCGGCGGGGTGACCGTTGCCGTCAAGGCGTCAACCGGACCGCCCAGATCTCGTACCTCAAAGTAAAGGCCCTCGGCGGCAGAATTGACGGTTACGTCGACTTCACCGGAGTTGGGAATCGTGAAGTTGCCGTTGACATCCGCCCACGCCGTCGCGCCGCCGACAATGTTTATTCGTCCGAAGGGGAACGCAGAGAGAACTTCGCCTGTGCAGGCGCCGGCGCGATTGCCGGGTGTGGTCCAGGTTTCGACAGTGCCGGTGATATCGGAGTGATGAACCAGGCTTTCCTGGTGAAGCACTTCGCCAGACGCGGCGTCGCATACGAAGCGCCATGACTCGGTGGCGTCGTGAGTTGGGGCGTTTTCGCCGATGAAAGTGACAGCAAGCCGGGGGGCAGCCGCCTGATCCTCAATTCCCGCCCAGATGACATAGCGCGGCTTGGAGAAATGCGTCATGGTGGTTCGAACCTGGGTGGCCGGATTGAACGGCTTAGCAACGAGGACGGGGTCCACGGCGAAGTTGCCCAGGGGCCGCAATGTCGAGGCCGCCAGCACGAGCGGGAAATTCACCTCATTGCGCACCAGCAAGCGCAGGTCTGCGCCGAAAACCGGCAATCCGTCGCGCTCTTGCGAATAATAGACCAGCGTAAACTTGTATTGATTGGTGGCGGCGTCGTACGACAGCGGCTGAAGGTGACGTCCATCGCTCAGACGGCTTTTCGGAGCCAGATCTTCAATCCTGGCGCCGAGATGAGAAGCGTGGTCGGCGATGAACCTCTGGGCCGAATCATGCGCGTCGATACCGACGGCCAGCACAGGGCCGTATAGTCGCTGGATCATTCCATCTGATTCGATCCAGCGCATTTCGGGGTCGTTTCGCTGTAATTCAACCAACGCGGCAATTCGGTCTGCCGCCGATAGCGATGCTCCCTGGGGTTCGACCGCGACCAGCGTCGACTCATATCCAAGGAAGATCAGCGAAGCGATCAGGAGCCGGAAAAACGATCCAATTGACGAACGACCCTGGCGCATGAATCAGACTCCCCGGCAAGTTGCTGTCGGCATTGGCGTGGCAGACCGTACCCGTACCAGGCACGCGCGATGCAACGGCGCTCCCACCCCTTGATTTGCTGTTCTTCCGACTACCGCCCCTTAGGGGCCCAGCAGCTTGTTGACGAACAGCGGAATGTCAGCTGCGGTCAGCGCGCCATCGGGCTGCGGCAGATTCATGTCGGCGCAGGCGCAGCCGCTGGTGATGGCTGGGCCCAGAAGGTGGCAATTGACAAAACCCTGAATGTCAGGCCCGTTTACGCTGCCGTTGCCGTTCATATCGCCAACGGTGGTCTGGCAGGAAACAGTCTGGCACGAATCGGGAACGCCATTGTTGTCTGCATCGGGCACTTGCGGAATTCCGACGGCAGGAACGGCGCGCACCATGAAATTGCCGCCGCCAAAAAGCACCCTCATGGAACTGAGATTTTCCGCCCCGGGCAGGTTGTTCGGGTCGATCGGGGCAGCGCTCCAGGCAATCCAACTGGCTCGCATGTCCGACGAATCGTCGTAAGACGCTGGAATTGTGATATTCGCGTCAAAATCATTCATCACGAGGCCGACGAAAAAGTTGGTACCCTCAGGCCCGACCAGGGTGTCCGGTATATCGACGACTGTCAATCCCGTGGTCATGACCGCGGGCGTGGAGACAAGAAGGACGGCATCGTTGGGATCGCGATCTCCGTTGGGATCACTCCAGATGTTCACCGTAAATGCCTGTCCATCGGGAACGAACAGCGGAATGAACTGCGGAATGATCGCGCTGATGGTCTCGCGCCCCGCCACGACGGTGAATAGGTTGAACCAGGCCATCGAGCCAGTGGTTTCTTCACCGAGGTAGGGAATCGCAATCAGTAAGCCGGCCGCCTCGCCGTCATCCACCAGGTACGGAGGTGGATTGACATCGCCGACTTCGGCCTCATCCACAATTCCATTCTGGTTGCAGTCTTGGCTGCTGTTGGCGGCAATGTCGCAACTGTCGAGGATGCCATTGAAGTTGTAGTCGTGTGCGGTGCCGCCTGAAATCTCTGTCTGGTCTTCGATCGCATTGTGGTTGCAGTCGTTCGAAACACGCGCGAGTCGAAATCCGTAGCGTGACACGCCGGCAACGGGAGGCTGATTCTCACGCCAGGCAGAGTGCATGCATTTGAAGCCATCCGGCTGTTGTTGAACTACCGATGGATAGAAAGAGGCGCCGCGCATCACGCGGCGCTGAGATAATCCGCCGGTAGCGTTCAGGTATCGGGTGTCCGTCCATTCCCAGACATTTCCACCCTGGTCAAAAGTGCCATACGAGCTTGGCGAGTTTTCGAATTCACCAACGTTGGAAACGTTGTACGGTGGACCGACGCAATCGTCATCCGGGTTGCCAATGTGGTAATTCGCGCAGTTACCCGGATCGGGATCGATGATGTCGTTGTTGGGAGTGCCGAACCATAGTCCGCCGGAATAATTGGTGGGATAGTTCGAGTAGTTTGCCGTTGTGCCATCATTCTTGTGGTAGGCTGCCTTGTACCATTCGTCTTCAGATGGGATCACCCAACGCGCGCCGGGGCGGCGCACGACGGACTGATAGGGAAGATTTACGTTGGTGCCGACTGTCGGGGCACCCAGCGTCGGATAGGATCCGTCTTCTGTGAGCCATGCATCCTGTGCGCCGTCACCCGTCAACAGACCGGTGGGTTGTCCATTCTCCATCCAGTTGCAAAAGCGGGCAGCGTCGGCCCAGGAGATGTTGCCAACGGGTCGATTGCCCCAGTGAACCAGTGCTTCTGGAGTACCGTCACCCACCGCGTAGGTGAACGAACCAGAAGTACCAGTTCGTTTCATGTTATTCAGGAATGCATCTCCGCCAGTACCGCTGTTGCCCGTGCTGTAAAGGTTGTATGGGTCTGCTGCCGCGACGGCGTTCAGGAACTCGACATACTGGGCAATCGTGACCTCGAACTTTGCAATCTCGAATGCATAGGGAACGGCACCACAAATCCGGTCGTTGCCGGACCCCATTTGGGTTCCCTGAATGGCAACTGTTTGCCCGGACCAGTTTCCGAAATTTCCGGGGTTTCCCACCGGCACCATTTCGAAAACTACTTCCGCCGAGACCAGCGTCGCACAGAACACCACCAACGTGCCTGATAGTGCAGCGGCAAGCTTGAGTCGCATGGCTTGGCTCCCTTGGGGTCAATATTGATTGCGATCCTTCACTTCCGCGAGAACAGGGCGGAGAGTCCCCGTCGCGCAGGACGGCACCGTGAACAAACACGACGCCAGACAGACTCCATAATAAATGGATGCCGTACCCGATGTCAATGCTCTCAGAGCACTCTCAGGATTTTTTCAAAACGTGCCCGGAACGCCTTGACAGCGATTCTCCTTTGCCAGTAGCATGGGTTTACATGGATTATGGATCGCCGACGCCCCTGACTCGCAGGCGTCCCGTGGCTGGATGAACCTATGTCTGCCTTCGTCAATCGCGGTAATGCAAAGGGTGTTCGGCAAAGTGCCGAGCGCGTAAACACGGCATTACAAAATGTCGTTGACCGAATCCCTCTTCCCGACCGCAGCCCAAAAGACCTCGCCCGGCGGCTGAAGGTCCATCGGACCATTGCCAGCCGTTTGCTGGGAGCGCTGCGACTTTCGGATCCCCTTGCAGTGGTAGCCAATATCCCGGGTCGACAGGGGTTGGGCGCCATTTTGCAAGCGGCGGAACCACTCGTCGGGGCTGAATCGATCAGCGAAGCGCGCAGCGCATTGGATGAGTTTGAACACCTTGTTGAACATGGTCTGGGCGGGCGCGAAGTTTTGGATGTCGCATTGGGGGCATGGCTGCCCGAAACTCGCAAGAAACACGAATTGGTGTGCCGCCAGCAGGTCTATCGCGGGTTGTGTGGGCTGGCCGGCGCATCGGCAGACGTAACCATCGAAACCACGATCCGCTATCCGAACGAAGATGGAATTCACGCCAATGTCGTTGAGATCTATGGTCTGATCGGGCTTCGAAGGCTCTCCCCTGGCAAAGCGCTTCCTATCGGCGTCATGGGGCTTGTTTCCGGCACCAGTACAAAATCCGGCGCGGTGGTCAACAACCTTCCGGGAAGCGATGACCCGGACGGTCCGCCATTGATCGAGAAATTCTGCACGACCCCTGTGCCGCCGATGCGCGAAGTTCGAATTGACAATAGTCGTCAGTATTTGATGCCCGGCGACGAGATCGGCAACTCATCAAAGATGAACATCATCACAGGGGTGGTGGTGCACAGAATCGGGCCGCTGTTCCGCGAGGAATCCGATCCCCCGCGGCGGACAGGCGGCGCGCACCTGGTGGAGTTGCCGACCAAAACGCTTTTGATGGATCGCCTGGTGTTTGACGACGGCTCGCAGCTCCGCGATCCGCAAGTCTTCATGCACCGTCCGGGGATGCGCGGGGCTGTCGACCCAAACGATCCGTTGCGCGAGCTGGATCGCATGGAATGCAACGAGACCATTCAGTTTCTCGGGCACGGCACAGAGCGATTCGGGGCTCTGGAAGTCGCCACCTATCCGGAGATCATCCGCCACGTTTGCGAACTGATCGGCTTGGACAGCCGCAAACTGGTCGGTCACCGCTGTCGTGTGCAGTATCCGCTGCCGCACATTCAGTATTCGATGGGCTACTTGCTGCCCAGCCGTTCTGAGTATGAAGCGGCTTGTGCGGGCGCCCAGATGAGTGTTTCGATGTCAGTCTGAACCTTTGCCGGCGATCGGCACAATTAAGGGAGTTGGCATATGTGCAATCGCAACTCTGCTATCATTGGGGTTGGTGCGGCGTTTTGCATCATTGCGCCGTCTGCAGTCCACGCCCAAGCCTGGGCCAATACAAACGCCAGCCTTGTTCCGGTGCAGCGCAGCGCCATCGCATGGGCTGATTATGACAATGATGACGACTTGGATATCGTCGTCATTGGCTGGGCCTCCAAGCAGACCAATGAGCCGACTTTCTCGCTGATTCATCGAAATGACGGTGGAGGCGCGTTTTCGGCCACAGGCGCGGTGCTGACGCCGCTTCAGTCAGGCGCGGTTGCCTGGGGTGATTACGATCGCGACGGCGACATGGATCTGGCCATTTCCGGCCAGACTGACATCGTTTCCTATACCCGCGTCACCAACATTTATCGCAACGATGCCGGCAGCTTCACAAATGTCGCCGCAGGTCTTCCCGGGGTGAACAACGGCTCCCTGGCCTGGGCCGACTATGACAACGACGGCGATCTCGATCTGGCCATGTCCGGATGGACGGGAACTGAGCGGGTGACGCGAATTTATCGCAACAACGGGGCCAACTTCACCAACTCCGGTATCAATTTTACCGGTGTCAATTACGGCCAGGTGGCTTTTGCGGATTATGACAACGACGGCGACCTTGATTTTGCAGTCAGCGGCTGGGCCGGGGGCAGTTCGCGTATTCTCAAGTTGTACAAAAATCAGAACGGCGCTTTTACCGAGGTAAACACCGGCATTCCGGGCATGCAATACTGCGCAATTTCCTGGGGTGATTATGACAACAACGGGGAACTCGATCTGCTCGTTTCTGGATATCGAGGAACCGGTTCTTTTGGCGCCTCCACCATTCGATCGGCAATCTACGCGAATGACGGAGGCACATTCTTTGATGCCCAGGTTGGTCTCGAAGGGACTGACGGCCGCGGCAATGTTGAGTTCAGTGCCAATGGCTGGGGCGACTACGACAACGATGGTTTGTCCGACGTGATTGTCGCCGGTTGGTGCGAGACACCCGGTATGGCGACGCGGGTCAATCGCATCCTGCACAATAATTCCGACTCTGGCCCCTTTACCGACATCACTGCGGGCCTTGGTGCCATTCAATACTGCTCGCTGGCCTGGGGCGACTACGACAACGATGGTGATCTGGACATAGCCAGCTCCGGGCAGGTGGGCGGCGCCGATTGGGAACTCAGCCGCATCCATCGCAACGACGTGGCGGTCACGCAAAACACTCCTCCTGCGGCCCCGGGCGGACTTTCTGCAAACGTTTCCGGCTCAAGCGTAACCTTCAGCTGGACCGCAGCAACCGACGCCCAAACCCCTGCCGGCGGCCTCACCTACAACCTGCGCGTGGGCAGCACGCCGGGCAGCGACGACATCGTGCCGGCCATGGCGAACCTGAGCACTGGATACCGGCGAATACCGGCTCTCGGAAACGCCCAAAAAAGACTGTCTTGGACGATTAACGGGATCACCGGTCCGGTATATTGGAGTGTGCAGGCCATCGATGGCGCTTTTGCCGGTGGCGCCTGGGCGGCCGAGGCCCATATACCTTAGACCCTAAAAATCTATTGAGACAACGTACAATCGCGAGCTGAGGGGCATTACTAATCGTTTGAACCGAATAGTAACGAAAGGAGCGGGACTTATGCGGAATTTGGGATCAGTGGCAGCGGTATTGGTGGGAATGGGAACACTGTCGGCCAGCGCGCTAGGCGCTGCATTCACTAACGGGAATGTGATTGTCACCCGCATCAGCGGCTCGGGTGGCGTTGCGTCGGCTGCGTTTCTAGATGAGTACACAACCACGGGGGCATTGGTGCAGTCAATTCCGCTGCCGACCGCAGACGCCGGCGGCAATCAGACCTGCACCATGTCGGTTGGTGCAAACGACGGCTACTTGTCCTTCTCTACAAACAACCAGTACCTGACCTTTGCGTGCCATGACGCCGTCGTAGGCGTCAACGCGACGACCGGAACACACGCCCGCGTGGTCGCCCGCGTCGACATGAACGGCGTGGTGGACACGACGACGCAAATCACCAATCAAGGGTCCGGCTGGAGCCCCAAGAGCGCCGTCATGAATGGAAACGACATCTGGATGACCGGCGGCGCCAATAATAAGGCAATCATCTATACGACCTTCGGAGCAAACACGGGAACGGTCATCACCAACACCACAAACGGCGCTCGCGTCGCCAAGATCTTCGACAATCAGTTATACCTTTCGGTCGACCCGAACACCGGCAATCCACAGGGTGTCTTCACCGTCGGGTCCGGTCTGCCGACAACGACCGGTCAATCCGCGAGCATTTTGGCGGGGTCGAGCGTCAATGCCGACATGGACATTTGGGATTTCTGGTTTGCGGATCCATCGACTTTGTATTTTTCCGATGTTCGCGCGACGGCATCCGGCGGAGGCATTCAGAAGTGGACCTTCAACGGCTCAACCTGGTCAAAGCAGTACACCCTGGCCAGCGGCCTGACCAACGGCGTATTCGGCGTGTACGGCGTCAATGAAGGCGGCGTTAACAGGCTGTTTGGCACCACGGTCGACAACAAGATCGTCAGCGTCTCCGATACCGGCGTTGCTTCGGCATTCACGACCATTGCGACTGGCAACAGCGGCAACATCTACCGCGGCATTCTCTATACCGTGCCCGAACCCGGGTCGCTGGCGTTGGTGGCCCTCGGTGCCGTGGCATTGCTTCGCCGGCGCTCGCGGTGAGCCTCCGTCGCTGACCATTGACAATTCTTAAGTCTCAATCGAATCCTGCACGGCTTGCTCGACTATTCGGGCAAGCCGTGCTTGTTTTCAAGTCCCAGGCCCCCCGATTTCCCCCGTTTCGGCTTGTCCCCATTGCGCATAGTGCCCGCTCGAAAAATGTGAAAATTCCCCGCTTTCCCCCCTTGAATTATACCAAACTTTTCTCTAACATCTGGCCGACAACAAGAGTGGACTCGGCTGGACTTTTCTACGAGAAACTCAGCCGATTCAACAGGAGCGAATGACATGACCGCCTCAAGCAACGATGCCAAGCGACAGCAAGCCCTCGACCGCGCCTTGCAGCAGATTGAGCGGGCCTATGGCAAGGGCTCCATCATGCAGATGGACGGCAATCACTCACCGACCAAGGACTGCGTCGGGACCGGGGCGCTGTCGCTCGATCTGGCCCTGGGCGGCACGGGTATCCCTCGCGGCCGCATCGTCGAAGTCTTCGGTCCCGAGTCCAGCGGTAAGACCACGCTTTGCCTATCGGTCGTGGCCGAGGCACAACGGATGGATGGCGTGGCCGCATTCATCGACGCCGAGCATGCCCTCGATCCCGCATGGATGAAGAAGTGCGGCGTCAATCCCGAAACCCTGCTGGTCAGTCAGCCCGATTGCGGCGAGCAGGGCCTCGAAATCGTGGACATGCTGGTGCGGTCGAACGCGGTCGACGTGATCGTCGTGGACAGCGTGGCCGCCCTCATTCCCAAGAGCGAATTGGAAGGCGAGATGGGCCAGTCGTCGGTCGGCGTGCAGGCCCGGTTGATGAGCCAGGCCATGCGAAAGCTGACCGCGGCCATCGCCAAGAGTCGCACCATCGTCATCTTCATCAACCAGATCCGCGAGAAGATCGGCGTGATGTTCGGCAGCCCTGAGACCACTCCCGGCGGTCGGGCGCTTAAATTTTACAGCAGTCTGCGAATCGACGTCCGCCGCGTGACCTCCATCAAGGAAGGCGAGACCTCCATCGGCAACACGGTGAAGGCCCGCGTGGTGAAGAACAAGGTTGCTCCGCCCTTCCGCGATGCCCAGTTCGACATCATGTTCGACAGCGGCATCAGCCGCACCGGCGACCTGATCGACCTGGCCGTGAAGTACAACGTGGTCGAGAAGCAGGGCGCCTGGTTCCGCTACGGCAGCGTACAGCTCGGGCAGGGTCGGGAGAATTCCAAGCAGTTTCTGGCGGACAATCCGGACCTGTTCAAGGAGATTCGCGGGAAGATTTTGGAAATCAACGAGATTAACAACGCCCCCAAGAACGCCACCGCGAAGGCTACGACGGCCAAAGCCGCCGTCGAAGAAGACGACGAGGGCGACGACGATGCCCCGCGCATCAAGGACAAGGCGATCGTGAACAAGTCCGCCCCCGCCGCCCCGGCCAAGATCGCCCCGCGCACCCCGCCGCCGGCCAAAGCCAACAAGCCACCAATGAAGGCGCGGGCGTAGTGGTCAGAACCCACCACGCGAGTGGTGGGCCCGGTCTACGAGCGTGCCGGCACTCTCGATCCGAGCGCCCGGTTCCCTGCGCGAGGTGCCATGCCGACGGTCGTTACGTCGGCATGCTTCCAGCCATTGCGACAATTCCTGGCCACCACGCAGTCGCACGCCGACGCAAAGGCCGTCGGCGTGGCACCCGGCACAGATTGACGCTCGGTACTGCATGCGTGGGAGCCTGCGCCGCCACCCTGTCGTGCTACACTCTACGTCAAATAGTCGCTCGTATTCGCCGCTAGGCGGGTTAGGCGCGACTGCGTCTGGAGTGTCAGAAATGCCCATCGCTTCGCCTTCGCTCCGATTTCGATTTCTACTCCCCATCGCCGCCGTTGCTTTGCTCAATGCATTCGCGCCGCCAGCGCGACTTCTCGCCGAACCGCCTGCGGCGAAGCCGGTTCACGGCGAAGTGATCCAAGTCGACGGCGTGACGGTGCTGCGGGTCTGGGGCGACGCCCAGGAGCGCGGCTTCGCCCACGGCTGGCTCATGGCCGAGCAGATCGTCAAATTGACGGACGCCTTCATCCGCACTTTCGAGCCGCTGGGCGGGGCGAAGGGCTTCGAAAAGGCATCAGGCCTGTGCCGCGGATTCATGGTGGTCGAACGCGACTACGAACTCGAGATGCGCGGCCTCGTCGCCGGCGTCGAGGCCCGGCTGGGCGACAAGGCAATCATCCCCATCTTGAAACGCAAGGGAACCTATCAGGACATTCTGACGTTGAACGCCTTCGCCGATCTCGGTCGTCTCGGTTGCTCGTCCTTCTCAACCTGGGGCCCCGCGACGCCGGGCGGCGGCACCATTTCGGGCCGCAATCTCGACTGGTTTGGCGATGCCTCCGAGGCCCTTTCGGGTGGACAAATCATCGTCGCCCAGTTGCCCCGTGACCGAGCGAAGCCAACTGTCGATTCGAACGGCGATGCCGGGCGATCTGCCTCCGTGCAGGGGTGGGTCTCGGTGACCTGGCCGGGCCTGACCATCTGCCTGACCGGCATGAACGCCGATGGGGTGACCATGGCGATGCACGATTCGGGCGGGCGGGGCAAGTGGCTGAAGCCGCGGTCGACGCCGCGCGGCTTTGCCATCCGCGAAGCCCTGGAGCTGGCCCGCGCGACGACTGCGCTTGAAGACATCGGCGGCGTCTTTAGAAACCGACACAGCGTCGTCGGCAATAACATTCCAGTGAGTTGGCCGGCCAATGGCACAAGGCCGTCTTCCTGCGTGTTCGAATACGACGGCGACATGAAAAAGTCCGATGGCGTCACGGTGCGAGTCGGCTCGAGTCTTGATCCCAACCACCCGGTGATTTACCAGGTCTGCACGAATCATTATCGCGAGAGAGCGGATAAGTCCCTTTGCGATCGCTACGAGACGCTTGAAGACCGGTTACACAAGAAGACCTGGCTCGGCGAAAAGAAGATCAGCGTCGGCGAGGCGTGGCAAATGCTCGACGACGTGTCAATGTTCGGACGGGTCAAGACCTATCACTCGGTGGTGTTCGAGCCGAACAAGCGCCGGATGCACGTGGCCTTCAGCGACGGCAAGATTGCAGCCCCCAAATGCGCGCATCACACGCTGGACGTGGCGGGATTGCTCAAGGGCGGAAAAGTAGAACAAGGCGCCGAGTCCGCCCCGCGAGCGGCCGCTAAATCAAATTAGGACAAGGGCGACGGAGGGTGTGACATGAATCCCACGTCGGATGGCGCTGTCAAGCGACGTTTGCTTGGCAGTGCGATCTCGAAGGGCGTTCTCGCGCGTAACTGACTCCCGGCCAACAAATGGCTGTTGACCGTGCCACCGACAAGTGGAATACGACGGCAAGCGCGGCTAACCTTGCCTCATGCTGAAGAACCGCCTCATTTTCGGCGCGATCATGATCGCCGCGCTGGTCGGGCTTATTGTCCTCGATGACCACCTTGCGGAGTCGCTGGCCGAGGACATGACGCCGGGCCTGCTGATCAATCTGCACCATTACTTGCGCGATGGCGGCATCGTGCCGGGAATTCTCTCAGTCCTCATCGTCCTCGCGGCCCGTGAATTGCATCGCCTGTTTCACGCGGCGCATGCGGCGCCCCTTCTGTGGATACCCACGGCCGTCTGTTTGACGCTTCTTACCATCCCGTTCCTGATCAGGCACGGTCTCAACGCTACCGTGAGCCAGGACGTGGCCGACGATTATCGTTACAGCAGCACGGTTTTCGTGCTGGGGGTCGGGCTGGTCTTTCTCGGCGTCATGGCCCGGCGGCAGACGGCCGGAGCCGTTGGTTCCATCGGGGCCAGCATTTTGATGATCGTCTATCTTGGATTGCTGCCCCAGTACCTCATTCGGCTGCGGATGCAGGCGCCAAGCGGAGCGGCCTGGCTGCTGCTTTATGCCATCATCGTGGTCAAAGTCTGCGACATCGGAGCGTTCTTCACCGGACGCTCCTTCGGCAAGCACAAGCTGATCGAATGGCTCAGCCCGAAGAAGACCATCGAGGGTCTGATGGGCGGCATCGCGGCGTCGACGCTCACGGCGATCGGTTTGGCCGCGGCGTTTAAGCATTGGGGACCCTTCCGGATTCAGGCGGCGTTTCCGACATTGGGCGTCGCGGCGGCATACGGTGCGTTGGCCGCAGTGATCGGACAGACCGGCGACCTGATCGAATCGCTCTTCAAGCGCGACGCGGCGGCGAAGGACTCAGCCAACGCGATCCCGGCCTTCGGCGGCGTGCTGGACGTGCTGGATTCGCTGCTCCTGACCGCCCCGCTGGCCTACTGGATGCTGATAGAATAGCAAATGCAGAATAGCGAATAGCAAATTAAGACAGAATTGGTAGTCAGCCTTTCGCTATTCGCTGTTGGAAAATCCTTTGGAACTCACCCTCACCATCGAAGGCACCTCCGACCAGCGCATGGCCCTTTATGGACCTGCCGAGAAGAACCTGCGCACGCTGCGCGACGCGCTGGGCGTTCGCATTTACGCGCGCGATTCGACCGTCAAGCTCATGGGCGATTCGCACGCGGTCGGCAAGGCCGCCGCGGTGTTCGAGCGGTTGCAGGAGCGCGTCCGCAAGGGCGAGCATCTCACCGAGGAGGACGTGGTCGACACCATGGCCGAGCTGGCCGTCGAGGAGGGTGACGAAGCCCGCAGCACGATTTTGACCTATCGCAAGAGCGTTGCGATCAAGCCGAAAAGCCCGGGCCAGGCGGCGTATATCGACGCAGTGCGAACCAACGATCTCACTTTTTGCCTCGGTCCCGCGGGAACGGGCAAGACTTATCTTTCCGTCGCCATCGCCCTTTCGCTGCTCAAGGCCGGCAAAATCAAGCGCATCGTGCTCGCCCGCCCGGCAGTTGAGGCCGGCGAGAAACTCGGCTTCCTGCCCGGCGACCTGCAGGCCAAGGTGAACCCGTATCTGCGTCCGCTCTTCGACGCCATGCACGACATGATGGACTACGACCAGATCAAGCGGTTCATGGTCGGCGACATCATCGAGGTCATCCCCCTGGCCTTCATGCGCGGACGCACCCTTAACCACGCCGCGATTATTCTAGACGAAGCGCAAAATGCGACTGTGCCGCAGATGCTCATGTTTCTCACCCGCCTGGGCCACAACAGTAAGATGATCGTGACCGGCGACGACAGCCAGAGCGATCTGGAGAAGGCGGTCCGCAGCGGTCTATCCGACGCGGTCAATCGCCTGCAGCGCGTCGACGGCGTAGCCATCATCCGCCTCGGCAAGGCTGACATCGTGCGGCATCGCCTGGTGACGGACATCGTGCAGGCGTATGAGAAATAGCCATTGGCCATTAGCCGTTAGCCATTAGCTGAGATGATGGCCGCCAACGGCCGCTCGCTTGGCAACAATCTCCGCCTCCAATACGATGCTCGTTCGGACAATTGATCAATCAAGCTAACGGCTAATGGCTAACCGCTAAGGGCTTTTCCCATGAAAATCCACGAATACCAGGCTCGACAGATCCTCCAGGCTGCCGGCGCGCCGGTGCCCAATTTCGAAGTCCTCGACAAGCCCGAGCAGGCCGCCGCGGCCATCAAGAAGCTCGGCGGTGGCAACCTAGTGGTGAAGGCCCAGGTCCACGCCGGCGGGCGCGGCAAGGCGGGATACGTCGTGCTGAGCGACAAGCCTGCCGACATTGAGGCACATGCCAAGCGGATGCTGAGCGTGCCCATGGTCTCCAAGCAGACCGGGCCGACCGGCGTGAAGGTCAGCAAGATCCTGCTGGCCCCCGCCGTCGAGATCGACAAGGAATACTACGTTGGCATGGTCATCGATCGGGCCAAGGGCTGTCCGGTCATCATGGTCAGCAAGGAAGGCGGCGTCGAGATCGAGGAGGTCGCCGCGAAGAACCCCGATGCGATCATCAAGGAGTGGATCCATCCGCACCTGGGCTTACAGGCCTACCAAGTTCGCAACCTCACCTCGGCACTCGGCCTGACCGGCGAGGCCGCGAAGGATGCCGGCAAGACCATCGAAATCCTGGCGAAGACATTTGCCGAGAAAGATTGCACATTGGCGGAAATCAACCCGCTGGTCATGACCAAGGGGGCCAATGGTGCGCCCGGCAAGATCATGGCCATCGACGCGAAGTTCACCTTCGACGACAACGCCCTCTTCCGCCATCCCGAGCTGGAGGCCATGTTCGACTCGACCGAGGAGAACCCCTTCGAGCTGCGGGCCAAGGCGGCGAACCTCTCGTACATCGCCCTCGACGGCAACATCGGCTGTCTGGTCAACGGCGCGGGGCTGGCCATGGCCACCATGGACATCATCAAGCTGCATGGCGGCACGCCGGCCAACTTCCTCGACGTCGGCGGCAGCGTGACCAAGGACGGAGCCATTGAGGCGTTTCGTATCATCCTGGCTGACGACAAGGTCAAGGGCGTGCTGGTCAACATCTTCGGCGGCATCGCCAAGTGCGACGTGATTGCCGACGCGCTCATCGCCGCGGCCAAGGAGATCGGGTTCAAGATTCCGGTGGTCGTGCGGCTGGAAGGGACGAACGTAGAGAAGGCGCGGCAGATGCTGGAGGAAGCAAAGATTCCGGCTCTGATCGGTGCGGCCGACCTGACCGACGCGGCGAAGAAGGTGTGCAAAGCGGTGGCGTGACGGCCTACCTATCGTTGTCCTGACATGAGACGATGGATTCTGCTGTCAACTGTTTCCATTGTTCTCGGCGTTGCGATCGCCGCTTACACAGATCATTACGTCACACCCAGCAAGTATCCGAATTTCCAAGGCGCGGGGCTGAACGTCGAGCTTAACCAGCTCATCGGGCTACCGGTGCATGACGCGGCGTGGTTACCGCAGAATCAGAGTATGCCGCCGGGTTCGCCGGGATTTCGACATGCGCAGGTCTGCGCGGCGGCGGCCAAGCCGTTGGTCGACGCAGGCACTTATCAGATCTGGACCTGGAACGCCCAGGTATCCGGCCGCGGTTGGCCGTTCCTTTCAACCCGTTGGCAGACGTATGTCAATCTCGAAGGCAGCATTCAATACCGCGAGTTCTACATTACCGAAGACGGTGGGCCGCTGACGTCGCGCGTTGGTTGGGCGGGGAATATCGCGTTTCATACGCTGATGGTGTTTTCGTGTGGACTGGCGTTTTTCGTGATGAAGCCGATTCTGACGTCGCGACGGTCACAGCGCAGCGGGTTTCCAATCGCGACTGTCCCAGTGGGACGTCCCGATGAGGTAAAGGGTCATTAACAACATGCCGGCATCTTCACGGACGGTACGTAAAAATGCAGGTGTATTAGTGCGATACTTGCTGCTGCCACTGATACTGCTTGTTTCCTCGTGCGAGCGTAAGTCGGACAAAGACACGGCGCGCCCAACCACAACGATTCAAGGCGATCCGCCCAGTTCGCCCGGCGAGTCACTGAACTTGATTTGCTCGCATCGAATCACCGACCAGGATGAATCTGAAGTGCGATTTGCGGCATTTCTGGGGGGATCAGGGATCGTGTGCGGGGATTCCTGGGGTCGCATTTCCCTTCTAAGCGACGCAGATTGCAAGAAAATCAAAGACCTTGCTGTCGCGAATGAACTTCTCGCCAGGGATACCAGTAAAATGCGGCGCGTAAACAATCTTGGGCTGTTCGCCGTATTGCGATGGGACCCGCCCTCTTTGGAGATTTGGGATTTCACGAAAAATACCGTTGAGGCAACGGTACCGGTCGAAATTCCATTGAAACAATTGTATATCGCGGCAGGCGGATGTGCAGGTGTTACGCTCGGTGGCTTTGGTCGTGTCGAAGTTTTGGATTTTTGCAGCAGGAATCCACGACCGTCCCCTCCCGAAGTGTATCAGCTATCAATGCCTCAATTCGCAGCCCTGGTGTCTAAAGATCGAAAGGTGGTCTTTGTCGAGTTTGATGGCACAATCCGCGTCATTGATGGCAAGACTCGCAAACCATCCAGCTCACTCGCCATCGCTGATGCGTTCGTCACCAGTGTGGCCGTATCGTCAACCGAGGAATACGTCGCATTCGGCACGTCCGAAGGAGAATTCATAACGCTAACGCTTTCCAGTGGAAAAGCATATCGCTTACAAATTGAGCCTAAGGCTCAAGTAACGGCGATGGCCTTTCGAGACCGTCATCGCCTCATTGCCGGCCTGTCGGATGGTCGCATCGTCCAATGGAATATCAAATCCAAACAGCAGACTGCGTCCGTTCAAGCTCACGAAGGAAAAGTGCTGAGCCTCGACATTAATCCGGATGGCAAGCGGCTGGTCACCGGCGGCGCTGATGGCGTGACAGGCAGCCTCAAGATTTGGGAATTTCGCGAGAAGCCAGAGTGATTTGATCCAATGAACGAAAAAGAGTGTTGACTCAAAGGGTACACATGTCGCCGAAAATCCTCATCCTCTCGGCATCTGTCGGCGCCGGACACACCCGAGCGGCGCAGGCTGTTGCGCTTGCATTGCGGCAACGTACGCCCGACGCCCACGTCGAAAACATCGACATACTAGCGCTGGCCGGGGCGGCGTTTCGACGGGTGTATGGCAAGGCTTATCTCGATCTGGTCAACAAGGCCCCGCATGTTCTGGGGTATTTCTACGATCGGATGGATAAAACGCCGTCGTCGCGGCGTAAAGGCGATCGGCTACGGCTGGCCCTTGAAAAACTCAACCTGCGGGCGTTCACGAAGTTTCTCGATTCCCAGCCATGGGACCTTTTGATCAATACGCACTTCCTGCCGGCTGAAATCATTGCCTCGCTTAAGAAGAAGGGCCGTTTCGCCGCCCCGCAGGTGAC
>CAYXEY010000045.1:16603-16849 GCA_964464105.1 uncultured Planctomycetaceae bacterium | reverse complement strand
GTCATCGACGGTTGTCGAGGATGTTGGAGCGGACTTGTCCGTCGAAGGCGGGTCATCGTTGGCGATGGCCCAGCCTGCGCTGGCGAGGCCGACAATTGCAAACAGTGCCACGATCAGAAATGCACGTTGAAAAGACTTTGTCGTGAAACTCATCGTCTAACTCCTGGACACGTCGTTGCTCTCATGCTCAATCGAAGTTCGACCCGTGAAGACTGACGACTGAAAACGGATTACTTTTCACCCCGG